>CACYCC010000201.1 GCA_902772805.1 uncultured Lachnospiraceae bacterium
GCAAAAGAACCCTCAGGTTCGGAATTTGACTGTGAGGACATCTCGGATGGATCCATGCCGCTTAACAGCGCATTTATCTCGTCCTGAGACAGCATACCGTCCATATTCTATTCCTCCTCCCTTATTATCTTGGTAATCTGTGCCGCGTATTTGTCTTTGTTGGTACCGGGCACGGCTTTAAATTTCCTGATATTACCCACATATATATCCAGTTCACTGTCTACCTGTGAGTCAAGTCTTATTATGTCTCCCGGCATCAGGTTAATGAAATCATTGACCGAAACTTTGCTCTGTCCCATGATCACCTTGACCGGAATATCAACTCTCTTGATAAGCGATTCTATGTGGAGCTGATAATCGTCTGCACTGCTGTCCTGCATCGTTGAGAACCAGTACTTCGTATTCAGTCGGTCCATAATGTTCTCGAGCGTGAAATACGGAAGACATACGTTCATGAAACCTTCAACATCGCCGATCTTCATGTTTAACGTAACGATCGCGATCATTTCGTTGGGTGCTATGACCTGAGCGAACTGGGGATTGGTCTCAATCCTTTCAAGTACCGGATTGATCTCCAAAACGTTTTTCCAGGGTTCCCGCATAAGCTGTGTGGAGACGATCATCAGACTGTTGATTATCGTCATCTCTATATCCGAAAAATCCCTGTTCTTTTCAAGGGGGATTCCCTTACCTCCCAACATCCTGTCGATCATTGCGAATCCCAGATTCGCCGCAAGGTCCAGTATCACGCTTCCGCCCAGCGGCTGGAAATTTATGATACCCAGGATGACCGGATTGGAAAGGGCGTTGGTAAATTCCGAAAACGTTACGGTCTCGGAACTTGCCACACTGACCGAAATATTTTTTCTTAAGTATACCGGAAGATTCGTGGCGAGAAGTCTTCCGTAATGTTCGTATATTATCTCGAGTGTACGAAGATGCTCTTTGGAGAACTTCGCCGGACGCTTAAAGTCGTAATTCTTGACCTGACGTTCGCCTTTGTCCTGCATTTCGTCTACATCCAGCTCACCGGTACTGAGTGCTGCCAGCAGGCTGTCTATTTCATTTTGAGACAAAACCTCGCCCACGAAGCTCACCTCCCCTGTGCCATTTTATATAGACGATCCTACTGATACATGATGTTGCTGAATGCGATCTTGTAAATAAAGTCCGAACTGTAGGCATCCTGTATCTTTTTAAGTATCTCGTCTCTGAGTCCTTCGGGATCGGCCTGGATCTCGTCAAGTGTATGACTTCCGATGACTTCGATGATGATACTTTTTATAATGCTGTCCTGGGATGCAATAGTGGGACCGTATGTTTCGTAATCGGGATGCTGCTTGTTGAGCATCAGAGATACCTGAACGATATAATAATGATCCTTACCGTCTTCACTCCTTCTTAACGGAACCATGAGTTCATCGGGAATGTCATGCGTTTCCAGATCCGCAAGTTTGATCTCCGTCGGAGCGGCTTCTTCTTCGCCGCCGATCTCAATGTTTAATACGGTTGCTATACTGGTGACCAAAGCACCCGTTTTCTTGACTGCACCCATTGTGGAGAACATCATGATCGATGTCAGCACAAGGTTGACAACCAAAAGTGCCAGTATCAATACTGAAATTAGATTCTTTTTCAAAGTCTTATCACTCCTGTTAATAGTTACTGAGTTCGTGATATATCTTTATTTCCACACGACGGTTTCTGTCACGGCCTTCACTTGTTGAGTTGTCGGCTATGGGCAGATATTCGCCGCGTCCCGTATGCTTCATCATCGCCGGATTAAGCGATGTATTCTCCGTAAAGAAATAGAATACCGAAAGGGCACGGGCACTCGAAAGCTCGTCGTTGTTGGCAAATCTCTTGGATTTCTCGGGAACGTTGTCTGTATGACCTTCTATCTCGATCTCGTAACGGGCATACTTTTCAAGTATCATTCCGACCTTGTTAAGTGTCGGAACTATGGAATCCGCAATGTCCGCAGAACCGGGATTGAACAGGATCGCACCCTTAAGAGATAACTGCACGTACTGACTGTTGAAATCTATCTCAACCCTGTCCGCTATGTTGTTTTCATTGAGAGCTTCCGCTATCTGCTCGGCTAACTGCTCGGACCTTTCAAGTTTGGCTTTTTCGACATCTTCGAGGCTGTCTGCAAGTGACTTTTCGGCCTCGTTCTGTTTTTCATCGAACTTGTCCGCATCCTGATCGTTCTCGGCCATCTTACCGGTGGAGTTGATGTATTTGTCGAGTTCATTGAGCTGACTCACACCGTTACTGATCAACACACCGTCGCCGATTGCCGTGCTTCCTGCCGAGAAAATACTGAACGTACTCGTAAAAGAAGCCGCGATCTCATCGAACTTGTTTTCATCAACGCTCGATGATGCAAACAACAACACGAAAAAGCAAAGAAGCAGGTTCATCAGATCAGCAAAGGTATTAAGCCATGGCTGACCCGGGCCGCCGTCGGGCGCCTTCTTCTTTCTTGCCATTTATATTATTCCTCTCCTCCTTCATCACCGCCGCCGGCTAACTGTCTTTGTGCGGGTGACAGGAATGACTTGAGTTTTTCTTCGATAACACGAGGGTTTTCACCGGCCTGGATGGATAAAAGACCTTCGATCATGATCTCTTTGACCATCATTTCCTCGCCGTTAAAGTTCTTCATCTTGAACGTGGCGGGAAGGCAGAGCCAGTTGGCTATCATGGAACCGTACAGGGTTGTTAACAATGCGACCGCCATTGCGGGACCGATCTTTGATGAATCTTCCATGTTGTAGAGCATGTTAACGAGTCCTATCAGGGTACCGATCATACCCCAGGCAGGACCCATGGCAGCAAAACGTTCATAGAAAGAAACGACATTATTATGACGACCCTCGACACTCGCAAGCTCCGTTTCCATAATGGCTCTTACAAGTTCGGGATCGGTTCCGTCAACTATAAGCAAAATACCCTTCTTTAAAAATGCATCGTCAAGGTCGGACGCCGCTTCTTCGAGTGACAACAGACCTTCTTTACGTGCAACGTTGGAAAGATCGATGATCTTCTGGATTATCTCCTGAGTGTTGATCTTGGGTACTTTAAATATCAGAACAAAGGATTTCATGTTGGTAAGGAAATCCTTGATAGTATACGAAGCGAACATACAGCTTATGGAACCGCCGATGGTGATAAAAACCGACGGTAGATCGACAAAGTGCTGCATAGCGCTGAAGTCGATACCGCTGTCGCCGTTTACAATACCAAATACAACCAGGCCTATACATAACAAAAGGCCTATAATGGTAGCCAGATCCACTTATACTCACCCCTGAATTTTCCGCCTAATTCGCAGAAAATTCCTTTCTATACGATTTTACAAGATTTCTCACTTCTTGTCTACTTTCTTTTACAATAATTTTACGCCCCGTAGTCATTGTAATGACGGTATCGGGAGTCTCTTCGATTATCTCGATATAGTGCTCGTTGATGTACAGTTTTGTACCGTTTAGCTTCGTAACCTCGATCATATCACACCCCCTGTAAACAATATATTAAAGAAATACCCGTAAAGGCCTTAAATAACGCAAACAACAACCGAGTGGGAAGGTTCCCACCCGATTGTTCGTAAGCTCATCAGTTTAAGTAAATTTCCTGTCCGCCTAAGCGGATCGGTCATTATCTCTTAAGGTTTACAAGTTCTTCAAGCATCGTATCGGATACGGTGATGATACGGCTGTTGGCCTGGAATCCACGCTGTGTGGTGATCATCTCGGTGAACTCTGCCGAAAGGTCAACGTTTGACATTTCAAGAACACCTGTTGTCATATATCCGCCGGATGCCGTGATATCAACGCCGACACCGTCAAACTCACCGGAGTTGAGGCTTGCAAGATAGAGGTTGTCGCCGGCCTTCTCAAGACCTGCGGGGTTGGCAAACTCGCCGACTGCGATCTGGCCGAGTAGCTGAGTCATACCGTTATCGTATGAGGCATAGATCATACCGTTGGTCTGGATCGTAACACCGCTCATGTTACCGAGTCTTCTACCGGTTCCGAGTCCCTTGGTGTCACCGCTTACCGCAGTGATCGTGGAAGTACCGGAGTTGTTGTACATATTTGATGCGGACCAGTCCATTTCGATATCGTCGAACTGCTTGAGCTGGCGGGTTTCTTCATCGGGAAGACCCGGATTTACGATTACCTGATCGGCGAAGTTAAGCGTAATTGCATTTTCACCGTCGATACTCTTGAAATAACCGTTGTTTGTATTGTAGGAAAGACCTGCACCGGTAACATACTTTTTGTCGATCGTCATCTCACCGCTTACGGGATCGATCGTGATCTTCTTAAGGTCTGCAAGATCGTCTTCCGAAAATCCGTATGCGCCCGCAAGGTCTGTCTTCATGGCATCAGTCATTGCTGCAGCATCAAAATCATAGGTAACAGCTGTTACATTTCCATCTCCGTCCTTGGTAACGGTTATGCCGGTAGCATCGGCAGTAGGGAATGTGTAAGTATGAGTTGCGTCGGTCTCATCTTTCCATGTAAGTGCTGTTCCGTTGGCGCTTGCGGTGGGAAGCATGTTCTTGGGAATGGCAACTTCGACATCAAATCCGCCGCCCGTTCCGATCTGAACGATATCCTCAAGAGCTGCACCCGGGTACTGCTCTGTAATGGAGTGCATCTTTCCGTCTGTACCCTTTGTAAGAACATCGTCAAGCTGTACATAATACTCTCCGCCCTTAAGGGTAGAGTGTACGCTGAATTTTGCGGTGTATGAATAACCGAGGTTATCGTAGAAACTTAAAGAGAGGACTCTTCCCGCTTCGGTAGCCGCGTCTTCGTCGTTTTTATCCATGATTCCGGCAACGTATGACTTTGTGGTTGCTTCGGGTTCGCAAACGAGTTTCTCGGCGCTCATGATCCTTAAGGGTTCAACAGTATCTTTGTGAATGGTTCCGGTGGTGTCGTCAACGCCCCAGCCCATTACGTTGTAACCGTTACTTGTCATAACGAGGTTACCTACGGCATCAACAGTGAATGCGCCGGCACGTGTGAAATAGTTCTGTGAACCGTCGGATACGATAAAGAATGAATCTCCGGTGATACATATATCGAAGGGGTTACCTGTTGTCTGGGTAGCACCCTGAGAAGTGATAGCGGTATTTATTGCTGCAGACTGAACACCGAGACCGATCTGGCGGGCATTGGTACCGCCGGTACCGGTAAGATCGTTGGGTCCGCTGGGTTTCTGTGTTGTCTGATACATTAATTCACTGAAGGTGATGGAACTTGACTTGTAAGCTACGGTGTTAACGTTTGCGATATTGTTACCGATTACGTCCATTTTGGTCTGGTGTGTCTTAAGACCCGACACTCCAGAGTACATTGATCTCATCATAGTGAGTGACCTCCTGAAATTTATTGTCTGCAGTAATCTTTGACTTCGTCTGTCAGTCGGAAGTCCAAGCCTCCAAAAGGTCCGGCTAGATTATTACTGCTCCGTCTATGTTGGTGAATACACTGTTATCGGACTCCGTCCGTTCAAGTGCCGTTACTACCGTGTTGTTGGGTACGTTGACTATGAAAGCCAGCGAATCAACTATCACGAGTGATTCTTTGATTCCTTTCTCAGAAGCTTTTCTTGCGCCGTCATTTAAGCGTGCCATCTGTTCATCCGATAATGAGATGTTTCTGTCTTCAAGTCTGAGGGCTGCGTGTTTTGAAAACCTTACGTCCTGCCTTGGCATCACTGCCTGTGACTTTTCAAACAGTATGCTTTCAAATCTTACTTCGGGTGTCGGGGCTTCGTGCCTTTCAGCGCCTTTTAAGTACTTGTCCTGTACCTGCTCGATCGAAAGGAAATTATTTTTTAAAACATCCATGTTGGTCTCCTTTCCATCTATTCGCCTGCCGGTATTCCCTCCTCACCTGCCGCGAGCTTAAGCTCTTTGATCTTGTTTTCGTAAGAAACGAGAAGTGAAAGTGCATCTTCGGAAATGAAGCTTCTCTGATAAGAATCCATTTCGTTGTATGTCTGTCTCAATGTCGAGATTGCTTCGTCGTAACTTAATGTAAGATCGTTAAGTGAAGGAAGTGTTCCGAGTGCCGATACGAATTTCTTGCCGAGGTTGTAAGCTTTTGAATACTCAGGATCGATAACCTGGTAAACATCGTCTACCGAATAAAGTGATTCATCGATCGAAAGATAAGCTTTGTTGCCTTCGTAAACTACGTAATCGACGATTCCCTGTGCATATTCCGTGTTGCCTGTCTGTGCGTTTGTTACCTTACAGATGACTTCCTGTCCGATAAACGATCCGGCTCTCTGGAAACTCATCGTGGATGAGAGGTTCTGCATTTCCTCAAGTTCCGAGAATGTAGCGAGCTGTGAGATATATTCGGTATTGTCTGTCGGCTCCATCGGATCCTGGTATTTCATCTGTGCTACAAGCAGCTGTAAGAATGCGTCTTTGTCAAGGCTACCGGGACCGGCGGCTTTGTCTTTCGACAATGACATCGACGATGCCGTTGATTTCTGGAGTTCACCGTCTTTAACGAGTGCTGATATATTGTCTGCCATGCGTCTTTAGTCCTCCTAAGCCATATAATCTACTGTATTTCCGTTCTGTCTCATGATATCCTGTCTTAAGATATCGCCTTCGTCTTCGAGTTCGATCTCTTCGTCGGCGTCAAGATTGATACGACGAACACGATTGGTTCTTCTCTCGTTCTGTTCTTCGTTTCTTCTTTCGCTGTCCGATAAGTTTCTCTCGAATTCGTGTGTGCCTACCATAACTTCGACCGCTTCAACAGTCACGCCCTTGGCTTCAAGGCTTTCTCTTAAAACTATCGCCTGACTTTCGATCACTGCCTTAACACTTTCATTCTGTGCTATGAACTGTGCCGTCATCGCGCCTTCATGGTTGGCTGATATCCTTACGCTCACATTTCCGAGCGATTCGGGATGAAGTCTTAAGTTGATCTCGGTGGTTTCGGGTGTTGCTTCAACTCTTATGCGTTCGGTTATCTGTTCAAGAACTCTTGCCGTATCTTCGCTTGTGTACTGAACATCCTGTACCTTCTCGCTAAGAACTTCCTTTGTCTTTTCGATAAGATTTTGCATAAAAGAAACCGGGATCTTCTCTGTCATTTCTTCCGCGGGCTCGATCGTATCTTCGGCAACAACCGTTACGTTTCTTTCACCGTTTTCCGTCTCGCTTCCGAAACTTTCGTTTCCTGCGAAGGATCGGGTGGTTTCAACGTTTTCTTTTACCTCAACCGTAAAGTCTTGGGTGATCGAGTTTTCATTTTCGGGCTGTACGTTTCTGTTATCCTTAACCAAAACGTCGTCCCTTGTCGGAAGAATGATCTCGGGCGTATCTTCGGTCACCTCAGCTTCTAAAGTTACCGTTGCCGATTCATCGGCGATCGCCTGTTTAAAGATCTCGGGGTCAACATTTATCTCATCCGTGAGTTGTGTAACAACCTCTTCAACCGTTTGCCTGATGTCTGTTATGGCATCATAGAGATCCTGATCCGTTACAAGACTGATAGCGCCCTCCGCATCCGTAAGTTCGATTGCCACATCCGCAATGTTTTCGGGGATCAGTAAAGCCATCGGATTAAGTCCCATTTCTGCAAGTGCCTCTGTTATTTCTTCTGCCGATACATTAAGTTCGTCTTCGATCTTTTCGACAACTACTTCAACCGCTCCCTTAAGTGCTTCGATGTCTTTGTCTTCCACAGGTCTTTGATCGTTAATGTCTTCGGCTGTTGTCGTATCCGTTTCTGTCTTAACGGAATCCTTCACCGCTTCATTGGTCTTCGCTGCCTTAACATCCTTGTCCGCAGAGCCCTGTTTGTCGGGTTTTGCATTTTCGGATGTTTTCACGGAATCTTTGGAAGAATTCATGAAACTTGAAAAATCCGCCGTGTCGACCTTACCGGATACTTTCTGTGAATACGCCGTTTGGATCGAGGCAAAATCCGGTGTATTCATAACCTGGTTACTGGTCATTTGGTTCCTCCTCTCTTCAGTTTTCAATGTTGTTTCATTACCTAAATATTTTATCGGACGGGTTAAGGATTAACTTAACCCTCGGGGTCCATAATTTTTGTTAATTTTGCGGCAACAGTTTCATCCATCGCTCCGAGTATCTTTCCGCGCGTATCGGAGTCCATTACCCACAGTATTCTGGCCGCGAGATTAAGGTCGTCGGTCATGGCTTCGAATATTGCGGCGGCCTGTTTGGGTTTCATGGCGGAATATGCCGCAGCGTAGTTTTTGACCTCTTCGTCTTCCTCAAGCTGCCTTGCGACCTGCTTGTACAAAGCTTCCGCAGTTGCCGGATCCATACTTTCGTAATACTTTTTGTATTCTTCGGGTCCCGGTCCCTTGTCGGCATATACGACTTCCTCGTAGAACTGTTCTTTGATACGCTGGAATTCGATCTGCATATTCTCGAATTCCTTGAGCCTTTCCACCTCGGCCTTCAGTTCTCCCATTTCACCCGCATCGTAATTGTTGACTTCCTGGGCATGCTCAAGTTCAAGTTCCAGAACTTTGATATAATCGACCGCGTCTTTAAGACTTGTGTATCCGCCGTAAGCGTTTTCTTCGGTCACTTCGACGTCGGTGCTGCCCGGAAGTATTTTGTTAACGACAGGCACATCTTTTAAAAGAGGGGTTAAGATATCGGAACCGAATCCGCCCACATCGAGTTTGATGAGCAGGCACAGTATCGCAAGCCATACAAATACGATGATCACGGTAACAAGAAAAGAAGAGATGCCTCCGCCCGAGTCTTCCTCATCTTCGATCTCGGCTTCGCGCTTTGAAATCTCCTTGGCACGTTTCTTTATCTCTTTTTTCTGCTGTTTTTCTTCCTGTTTGAGTTTCTTTTTCTCTTCTTTTATTTTTTTCTTTTCCGCATCTGCCGCGGTTTCAACACCGGCCATCAGTCTTCCTCCGATCAATGCCTAAGAGTTTTCTCTTTGTGTATATACAAAACTGTTATGTTCGTCGTTCTCAACGCCTTCTTTGTGATTTTCCTCGGCCATGAACTCCTCAAAAGCCCTCTCTCTCAAACGCTCGTACATCTTGCGTTCCTTGATCGCTTCCACGAGTTTAAGCCTTTCCTCTTCGAGAGCGTTTTCCGCGCGGCGAACGTTTATCTCCTGGTCGGCAATGTATTCCTTGATCCTTACGATCGAGTTCTCATTGTCCAAAAGATCTTGCAAAACCAGCACATCCTCGCGCATCTGCCGGCCTTCTTCTTCGTAAAAGGCAAGCCGCCCTTTAAGAACTTCGAGTTTTTCTTCCTCGTCGCTCAAGCGTTTTCTGGCAGCGGCAAAATTGTTTCTTTGCTGATCTTCGAGCCTTATTTTTAAATTGAGTACGCTTTGAAGCCTGAAATTAAACCTTGCCACTTTTTATCACTCCACATCGGGGGGATTGTCAAAAATACTCTGCATGGCGGCAAGCGTCTCTTCAAACGAGACCTTTTCGTCCGTATCCTGCAAAAGAAAGGCATTGACAGCCCGGATCTTTGAGATCGCCTCATCGATATCGGGATTGCTGCCCGCCCTGTATGCGCCGATGTTGATAAGATCTTCGGCATCGGCATATACCGCCATTATGTTCTTGATCTTTCCGGCGAGTGCTTTGTGTTCTTTTGTCGCGATCTGCGACATACATCTTGATATGCTGGCCAGCACGTCAATGGCGGGATAGTGGTTTCGCTGTGCAAGCTTTCTGTTTAATACTATATGTCCGTCAAGTATGCTTCGTGCGGTATCGGTGATGGGTTCATTGAAGTCATCGCCGTCTACCAGTACGGTATAAAGCCCCGTTATCGAGCCTCTGTCACTGCATCCGGCACGTTCAAGAAGTTTGGGCATCTCAGCGTATACGCTCGGGGGATATCCCCGGGATACGGGAGGTTCGCCGCTTGCAAGACCGATCTCACGCTGCGCCATGGAAAAACGGGTAAGTGAGTCCATCATAAGAAGAACGTCTTTGCCCTGATCTCTGAAATACTCGGCAATAGCGGTGGCTGTCTTGGCAGCCTTGGTGCGTTCAAGGGCCGGACGGTCGCTTGTTGCGATAACAAGGACGGAACGGCGCATACCTTCTTCGCCCATGTCACGTTCCACGAACTCTCTTACTTCCCTGCCTCGCTCTCCGATAAGCGCGATCACATTGATATCGGCTTTGGTGTTACGCGCGAACATACCAAGAAGTGTAGACTTTCCCACGCCTGAACCTGCAAAGATACCTATTCTCTGGCCTTTTCCGACTGTCAATAATCCGTCGACCGCACGTACACCGAGTGTAAGGACATCGCTTATGATCTTACGTGACATCGGATCGGGCGGAGAAGCCTCGATCGGATAGGGAACGCCCGTAACTTCGACGCCTTCGGGAGGTGTCCCGAGACCGTTTAAACAAAGTCCCAGCAGTTCTTCACCGACATATACTTCGAGAGGATGATTTTCGTTTTCCACGATACATCCGTTTCCGACACCCTCGACATGCGAGTACGGCATCAGAAGTGTTTTTCCCTCTCTGAATCCCACGACTTCCGCGCTGGCAAGCGCCCTGCTTCCGTCCTTGGAATAGATCGTGCATATATCACCGAGTTTACTGTCGGGGCCGTAACTTTCAAGCGTCAGACCTACGGCGTTTGCGATCTTACCCTGTGATTTAAAAAACGCCCGTTTCTCGAGTCTTTTATACTTTGTCTCATCAAAAGAAACTTCAAGCATCAGCCCGTTCCCCCGTATGAAAGAACGCGAAGCGTCTTTGAAAGTTCTTCAAGCTCGGTATCTATGGAACAGTCCATTATACCGAAAAGTGTTTCGACTTTAACATTTCCGGGATCGAGTCTGTCATCCGAAACAACCGACAGTTCGGACTTAAGTCCCGAATCGTTTTTAAGGTCTTCTTTTACATTGTTGATACCTTCATAATCGTCTGGACTTACGCGGATGATTATGTCTTCATCGCCCGAAGCGTTAAACAAAGCCGCCGTTACAAGCGTCTGTATCACATCCTTGCGTGAATAAAGCGAATCGCCGAATACGCCTTTATATATTCTGACTATTGTCTCCACGATCCTGGGTTCAAGATTAAGTGCAAGTTTTTTGTATTCGTCTTCAAGCTGTGCGGCGCGGGCGTTTAGTTCTGCGTCTCTTGCCCGGTATTCGTCCAAAGCTTTTTTAGACCCTTCCGAGTAACCGGCTTCATAGCCCTCTTCCCTGGCGCGGGTTCTTAACTCTTCTATCTCATTTCTTGCATTTTCGCGGATGGCATCGATCTCTTTTAATGCCTCCTCTTTCATGTGAAGGATATCTTCCGCCGTTTCACCCGGGGCTTCAACATTCTGCTCAAAGCCTTCGTTTTCCGTCTCGCCTTCTCCGGATATCGCAGCTTCGTTGACCGCTGCACCGGAATCCCTGTCAGCCAGCAGTTCTGCCATTGCAAGGGGATCGATGTTTTCTTCCCCGCCACCGTTTGTAAAGCCCGTGCTGTCGTCATCGTCAAGATTTTCCCTTAAAACGCCCGAAAAGCCTTCTAGCCGTTTGGCTACAAGGCTGTTGGTATCGATAACCTTAAAGTTCTCTTCACTGAACTGTATGAAATTGGACTTAACGATATTAGACAACTATCTCGTCTCCTCCGCCTCTCGAAATAACGATCTCTCCGGAATCCTCGAGCTTTCTGATGATATTTACTATCTTCTGCTGAGCTTCCTCTACGTCCTTCATACGTACGGGACCCATGAAGTCCATATCTTCCTTGATCATTACGGCAAGACGCTTTGAAAGGTTGTTGAATATAGCATTCTGAACCTGTTCATTTGCCGACTTAAGAGCCATTTCAAGGTCATTGTTGTCAACATCACGCAGCACTCTCTGGATCGCGCGGTCTTCGAGCAACAGGATATCTTCGAATACGAACATCTTTTTGCGGATCTCGTCTGCAAGTTCGGGTTCTTCGATCTCGAGAGTTTCCATGATATGTTTTTCGGTTCCGCGGTCTACGGTATTAAGTATATCTACAACAGCATCCACACCGCCGATGATGGTGTAATCCTGATTGATGAGTGAAGCAAGCTTGGATTCCAAAACTTTTTCAACCTCTTTGATGACATCGGGACTTGTACGGTCCATGACCGCAATACGCTTTGCAACATCCGACTGTCTGTCGGGCGGAAGCGCCGAAATGATAAGTGCCGACTGCTGAGGCGAAAGGTATGACAATATAAGGGCGATAGTCTGAGGATGCTCGTCCTGAATAAAGTTAAGAAGCTGTGTTGCATCGGTCTTGCGAACAAACTCAAAAGGCTTAACCTGCAGCGAAGCGGTAAGTTTGCCGATAACATCGACAGCCTTGTCTGTGCCGAGCGCTTTTTCCAGGAGTTCCTTGGCGTATCCGATACCGCCCTCGACAATGTACTGCTGGGCAAGACATATCTGGTAGAATTCCTCGATAACGCTTTCCTTGACCTGCGGACTGATACTTCTTGTATTTGCGATCTCAAGCGTCAGTTCCTCGATCTCCTCTTCTTTGAGGTGCTTGAATATTGCAGCCGAACGTTCGGGCCCCAATACGATCAAAAGAATGGCCGCTTTCTGGAGACCACCTATTTTTTCCTCAAACTGTCTTGGCATAATTTATCAGCCCCATTCCTCGTTTAACCAGTTCCTGAGCAGCGTTGCAACCGCTTCCGGATTCTCGTCCACGAATTTTTCTATCATCTTTCTGGTTTCCGAAGCCTCCTCAAGTTCTATGTTCTCAAGCTGAGGCTCGGGATTTGACTGAAGAAGTGTTTCAACCGAGAGTTCCTCGGGTGCTTCTTCCTGTTTTTCGGTCTTCATACTCTTTATGACTACGATCGCCAGCAGCGCAAGAATAAGGATTATAAGGATGATCTGAATGACATCGGTGATATCAACCCTTAACTTCTGACTGTCGACAAAAGCATTCTCTTCGTAAGCAACTATATTGATACGTTCAACCGGTATTCCCGATGCGTTGGAAACAAGAGTGACCATTTCATCGTTGACTTCAAGTCTTCTCTTCTCGGAATTGGCAAGCTTGTACTCTTCCCATGTAATGCCGTCCAAAAGTCCCTGAGCCTTAACATCATCCTGCTTGACAACTATATAATCAACGGATGATACCGCAACCGATGACTTGCCGTACTGAATGACACCTGCGGGGATCTGGGTGTATGTAATATCTTCGTTGGGAAGGTACTTTCTGTAATATTCCTCGATGGTCGAACTTGAAGAATCCTGATCCCTGTACTGATACGTCATCTCTGTATTTGAATCGGTTCCGGGAACTCCGCCCGATGTACCGTTTGATTCCGATGTGTAATACTCTTCCTCACCGAGCAGTCCCTGGGACTGTCCGTCGGCGGGAGTGTAATTGTGAACGGTATGTTCGCTGTTTGAAAAATCTATATCAAGGTTACTGGCAACCTTAATGTCACCAAACTGACCGGTACCCTGGAGAACGCTTTTGATCTTGCCGTTCATAAGATTCTCTGCATCGGCCTTTACACCAAGCTGACTGCTGGTGTTTCCGGTGATCGATCCGTTATCCGAACCGGAGAACAAAAGATTGGCGTCGATATCCAGTATCGTAACGTGATCGGTATTGGGCATACCGAGAGCTCCCGCGATACCCTTGGCCAGGAACGCAGCATTTTCTTTGTCAAAGTCGCCGTCAATGGCGAGGGTGACGGTAACCTGTGTCTCCTCCTTTTTGCTCAGGAGATAACCGTCGTTTTCGGGAAGATCCAGCATAACCGTGGCACTTCTTATAGCGGTGAACTTCTGCAGAAAGTCCTGTGCGAGGTGGTCTTCAAGATACCTCTTGTACTTTAACTGCTTGTCGGCTTCCGTTACGGTAAATCCTCCCGTTAAAGCAGTCTCAAGAGAATACGCCTCGGGCACGATACCGCTCGCCGCTACCTGAAGGTTGGCGGCGGCAAGTTCTTTTTTGGGAACGCTTATACGTGTACCCGTATCGTCGGTTCTGTAT
The DNA here is from genome assembly GCA_902772805.1 of uncultured Lachnospiraceae bacterium. GTDB lineage: Bacteria > Bacillota > Clostridia > Lachnospirales > Lachnospiraceae > UBA1258. The sequence goes on from CACYCC010000201.1 coordinate 14,047, forward strand.
TTTATGGAATTTTCTTCGAGTATATCAACTATCTGTGAAGCTTCCGAAGGGGAATCGCACTGCTTGAGGAGTGTGTAATTGGGGTTTGCAAGCAAAGCGATGAGAGCCGCAAAAGCAAGCACTATCGCACATCCGATGGCAATGATACCGGTCTTTTGTCCGGAAGTGAACTTATTCCACCATTCGACTATCTTGCCCCATATTTCCTTAAGTTTTTCCAGAATCTTTTCCATAAATCACTCCTAAGATCAGATCTGCATCTGCATGATCTCTTTATATGCATCCAGGAATCTGTCCCTGATCGCCACGGTATACTGTAAAGCCGTGGACGCTTTGTTGAGCGCGATCATAAGATCGTGTGTATTCTCCGTCTCGCCGAGCGCAAAACTTATCTCCGCATTTTCGGCATCGGACAAAAGACCGTTGGTGGTGTTGATATTGTCGATCGCATTGTTTAAAAACGTATCGAAAATATTTTCCTTGGTATCCACACGGCCTATCTGCTGGGGACGGGTGACTTTTTCGTTGACTATCGATGAAGTTCCGAGTAATGAATTGATATCCATTTTTTCTCCGTATTGCCCTTTCATCGGGCATTTATTTGTTTAAAAACAATTGTTATGAATTACCGAGGCTCAAGCCTTTCATCGCTATTGCCTTGGTGGCGGTAAATGCTGTCGAGTTGGCTTCATATGCACGTGAAGCATCGATCAGGTTTGTCATTTCGGTAATGATATTTACATTTGGATAAAGAACATAGCCGTTTTCATCCGCGTCGGGATGGGATGGATCGTATACCATGTTCATCTCGGTAACTTTGTCCTCATATACTCCCGTGACTTTAACGCCCTTGCCCGAATATCTGTCAAGAGAATCGTTCATAACACGTGAAAACGGAGTCTGACCGTCGGCTTCCGCAAACGTAACGACCTTTCTGACATAAGGAGTTCCGTCCTTGGTACGTGTCGTGTTCGCATTGGCCACATTTTCGGATATGATATCCATTCTGTAACGCTGTGCGGTAAGACCGGATGCATTGATGTCAAAAGATGTAAACATTCCCATATACTCTTACCTCCCGTTACTTTCTCATAACAGCCTGGAGATTCGCAAACTCCTGATTGATGCTGTTCATAAGGCCTTCATACATAACCTGGTTTTTGACAAGCATTGCGTTTTCGGTATCGATATCCACATTGTTGCCGTCAAGTCTGTAAGAAAAGCCCGAGTAGTCATCATAGGTACGCGGCTTTAATCTGTCCGGAGACAGATGTGAAACCTTGGCATCCATTGTGTCATGGCTGTTGTGTTTGAGTGCGGTCTTTAACTCACTCTGGAATGTAATGTCCTCGCGCTTGTAGCCGGGGGTCGAAACATTGGCGATATTGTTGTTGATCGCTTCGTCTCTTAACCAGGCGGCATCCGCAGCCTTATCAAGGACATTGATGTAATCAAATGCGTTTGTTTTGATCATCCGTTTCCTTTCCGCAGGTGTAAAACGTTGGCCTTAAAACACAACATGTAGATAAAGCGACCTATTACACCCACTCTATTTCATTATAGTGAATACATAAAAAAACACAAGAGAATTTTAACAAAAAACACACAATCTAGTGGTCTGTGAAACATCATCCACTACATGTGGGTTAACATAATATTTTGCAACAACACCCGCAATGCCCGTCACAAACACAATATATGCCACTTGCCCATGCTCTTATGTAAAACAAAAAAGGACCCATCTCGCGATAAGTCCTTTTATCCTAAATCAATCCGTTTGTGCCATATAGTGCCCCGTTCCGCATACCAAACGCATGCATACAGGTGTGTATATTGTTATCGGCAGATCATCAATATTTCTTTAGGCCATATACATATTAAAACAAAATGCAAATAACGAATAATTACATTTCGTTTTTCTTGAGTTTGTCGATCTCCTCGAATACCGCATCGTTAAGAACCTTTATATAAGTTCCTTTCATACCGGATGAACGGGATTCTATAACGCCCGCACTTTCAAATTTACGAAGTGCATTCACTATAACGCTTCTGGTGATGCCCACTCTGTCAGCGATCTTGGACGCAACGAGTATTCCTTCCATACCGTTAAGCTCGTCGAATACGTGAGTGATCGCTTCCATTTCGGAAAAAGAAAGCGTTCCGATAGCGCCTTTTACTACCTGGAGTTTACGTGATTCTTCGGCATTTTCTTCATTGACGGCACGTAACATTTCAAGTCCCACAACGGTGCTGCCGTATTCACAGAGAATTATGTCGTCGATATCGTACTGTTCC
>CACYCC010000202.1 GCA_902772805.1 uncultured Lachnospiraceae bacterium
ACGTGAGCGCCCTGATCGTCCGTATATTCACTTATAAGCCCCAGAAAATCGAGCTGACCGTCAAGATCTTTGCCGCTCATCATACGTTCCTTTTATTAGTTTAAATGCCGTCGGACACACGTCCGCCACATTAGTTCACACTCCAATATAAGTTACCACATTTTACCCTAAAATTCAATCGAATGCACCCCGCGAAACAAAGCTGCATCCCAAGGTACAAAGCAACGTTCCGAGGTACAAAGCAGCGCTCCGAGGTACAAAGCAGCGCTCCGAGCTACAAAGCAATTTATCTAAACTGAAACAAATGAAAAAAATCGGGGCAGCTTATGCCGCCCCTTACACTAAATATCGTCAACTTTTTAATCCGCTGTCATAACCGTTTGAAATCAAACGCTTATCGCCTGCTATTCATCTGTTCCTTTCACGGGATCGTCTGCCGCGTTCGGATCGTATTCGAGAATATCTCCCGGCTGGCAGGACAATGCATCACATATCGCTTCGAGTGTCGAGAATCTGATCGCGCTGATCTTTCCTGTTTTCATCTTGGACAGATTGACATTGGTAATGCCGACTTTTTCGGCCAGATCGTTTAAACTTATCTTTCGGTCGGCCATAACTCTGTCGAGTCTTAATATAATCTTACCCATTCACGGCCTCCCTTATAATGTTTCGTCCGATTCCTGCTGCAGAACCGCACCGTACTTAAATATATATGTCAAAGCAAATATGACTACGATAGTAAACACTACCGCTATATTGATCGAAAGACTGACTTTTGGCGAACCCGACATATATGCGATCATATAGTTTCCAAGCATTGAAAACACCGACCACGGGATGAGAGATATTGCAAAGAGCCGCATCTTTTTGATGACTTCCTCGTCAAACGGCGAATTGCACTTTGCAAATGCCTTGCACAAAAATCCGGCGCATAAAAGCGTGAAAAAAGAAAAAAAACAGATCACGGCCAGAAATACGAATGCCATTGAAAGTTTTTCAAATGAGAAAGTCGATGTCTCGGTTACAGTATCAAAATATACCTTTGTACCTTCAACCCTGTAATCGGAACCGGTTTCGGGGTCTGATGTAAAGATTGCAAAACCCGACTTCTTGATCTCGTCTATCGATTCTCTTATCTGCTCATCACTTGCCTCTTCATCAACTTTTGAAAAATCAAGCATTCCCGTAACCATGACCGAAGTCTTAAAGCTGAAAAAATCTTTGGGTACAACAGCCACCATTGTTGAGAAAAAGATAAGAGCTGCAAAAGTAACTACCGTTATCACTTCTGCGACTATCATGACGATATGCCCGATCTTTCCCGCTTTATTTATACGCTTTACTGCTTTTTCTTTATTAAGATCCATATCATGCTCCCTTATTGTTATCGATAAACTTTTATCGTTTATCGATAATTCTGTTATATCATTTTGCACATGCCGTGTCAACACCGGAGCATATGATTTGCACTATAATAAACACGGATGCAGCAATCGGACAGATCTTTCATCATAAAAAAAGCCGGACGGGAATGCCCGTCCGGCCTTATATCGGCTATATCTAAAACGTCTGCCTAAAAGATCATTTCTGTACAACATCGTCGGGAAGTGCGATCTTTTCTTCAACAACCTTCTGCTTTTCATAGCACTTAAACGAGAAATCGATCTCACCCTTATCAAGTTTGGGTGTGATAAACGATACAAGCGGAACAACCACAAGACCGCCAAGCATCGCAAATGCGCCTGCGTTGATGGGCGAAAACCACTTGGTGAACATATTGGCAACCGTTATACCTACACCGTATATGAAACCTGCCCATACGCCGAGTCTGGTAACGCCCTTCCAGTAAAGACCGTAGAGAAGCGGAGCCAGGAAAGCACCGGCAAGTGCGCCCCATGAAATACCCATGAGCTGTGCGATGAATGTCGGGGGCTTCATGGCCATAACAACGGATACCACGATGAATACCACAATGAATATCCTCATGATGAGAAGCTGGAGTTTCTCGGACATGTTCTTGACAAGATTACCCTTTATAAGGTCAAGCGTAACCGTGGAACTTGATGTAAGCACAAGGCTTGAAAGTGTTGACATCGAAGCGGAAAGAACAAGCACAACTACCACACCGATAAGTATATCGGGAAGTTTTGAAAGCATATTGGGAATTATCGCATCAAATACGATTTTTCCGTCCACAGTTATGTCGGCCACATCGTTAAGTCTGGCAAAACCGCCCAGGAAGTAGCATCCGCCGGCGATAACGATCGCAAAGAATGTAGATATTATCGTTCCGGTCTTGATAGCCTTTTCATCTTTGATGGCATAGAATTTCTGAACCATCTGAGGAAGTCCCCATGTACCGAGGGAAGTAAGTATTACTACACCTAAAAGGCTTGCGGGGTCGGGTCCAAGGAAAGAAACAAATGCACCCTGAAGTCCCTGTGTCACGGGTACATCACTTTCCATTGCGGAAAGAGTCTTATAAGCCTCCATAAATCCGCCGTTTGAATTGAGTACCGCAGCTATGACCGCGATAATGCCGACGATCATTATGATACCCTGTATAAAGTCATTGATGGCCGTTGCCATATATCCGCCGAGTATTACATATACACCGGTAAGTATTGCCATTACAAGAACACATACGGTATAAGGGATATTAAATGCCATTCCGAAAAGTCTTGAAAGACCGTTGTAAACCGATGCCGTATAAGGGATCAGGAATACGAACGCTATCAAAGCCGCTACGATCCTGATCGCTTTGGAATGATATCTGCGTCCAAAGAAATCGGGCATAGTTGCAGTATCAAGATGTTTACTCATAACTCGTGTACGTCTTCCGAGTACCACCCATGCAAGCAATGAACCTATAATTGCATTACCCAGTCCGATCCAGGTTGATGCAAGACCGAATTTGTAACCGAACTGTCCGGCATAACCTACAAATACAACGGCACTGAAATACGATGTGCCGTACGCAAATGCCGTAAGCCACGGACCGACCGCTCTTCCACCGAGCACAAATCCGTTAACGTCCTTGGCTGCCTTACGTGAATAAAGTCCCACAGCAACCATTACTCCAAAGAATAACACGAGTAATATTATTTTTGTGACCATATCTCTTTCTCCTTGCTTTCGCGCTTAAACGCGTTTATGCGTAGACGCTTTAAAGCCATAAAGCGTTAAAGCAATTATATGCCCGTTTTCCCGCTCTTGTCAACAGAAAATATTAATGTAAACCGCCGGTTGACAAACTGAAAAGTCGGATTTATGGAATGCAACCGCCCCCAAAGATAAGATTTAGGTGTAAAATAAATCGCGGAGGGGCACAGCCCGGAAAGGAACAATATGATATTAGCAGATAAGATAATCAACGAAAGAAAGAAAAACGGATGGTCGCAGGAAGAACTTGCGGAAATGCTTTCGGTCTCAAGACAGTCCGTATCAAAATGGGAAGGCGCACAGGCAGTTCCGGATCTTAACCGTATTATACAGATGGCTGAGTTGTTCGGTGTAACAACCGATTACTTATTAAAGGATGAGATCGAGGATCCCGGAAACTCCGTATCCGACAGCGCCGATGAATCGCAAAGTCTTCGCAAAGTATCATTGGAAGACGCAAGCAGATACATCAATACCGTTGCCAAAAACACACCCAGCGCAATAGTCGCAACCGTTCTTTTTGTATTATGCGCAGCTCCCCTAATATTGCTTGCGGGACTTTCGGTGTTTTTTGAAAACATAATGTCTCAGAATACCGCAGTCCTTATCGGTCTTATCACTTTATTCGCAGCGATCGCTGTCGGAGTATTGTTGTGGATAATGATCGAATCCCGAGAAAAGGAATTTGAATTTCTCAAAAAGGAAGATTTCGAGACACTCTACGGTGTATCGGGAATGGTAAAAGAAAAGAAAACTCTGTTTGACAAAAAGAGAACGATCCTTAATTCAATAGCCGTGATGCTGTTCATATTAAGTCCCGTCGGAGTCATCACCGCCGCTTTGACAGGTTCTTCCAACATGGCGATCATTCTGTGTGTGGATCTGATACTTATCATGGTAGCAGTCGGAGTCGGAATAGTATTATATACTTCACGTATCGGCGGTTCCTACGATCTTCTGCTCGGAGAAGGTAAACTCAGCAGATCTGAGCGTCGGATCAATAAAAAAATGGATGCTTTCAACGGTATATACTGGTGTCTGGTCGTAGCGGGATTCATGTTCGCAGGTCTTGGATTCGGCAAATGGAATCTCGCCGGTGTGATCTTCCCGATAGCCGGGGTACTTTATGCCGCAGTATACGGGATCACCAAGATGCTCATAACCAAAGATGAAGACTAAAACGTAAAAAAGCCATAATTTGATATGTTTCCTCAAGAAACGATCAAACCGCCATGTCCGTAGACAATTTACGACATGGCGGTTTTTGATCTTTCTTTAACATATTCACGCGAAGATATGTTTTTTTATTCGTATCTCAACGCTTCGATGGGATCCATCTTGGCCGCTTTGTTGGCAGGATAGTATCCGAAGAATACACCTATTGCCATTGAGAAAATAAGCGATATCAGAATACTCTTTATCGAAGGCACGGCTGCCGCGCTCATGAGTTTTGCCGCCAGCATACCAAGCCCGATACCCAATGATACTCCGATCGCACCGCCGATCAGACATATTACCACCGCTTCCACGATAAACTGTGTCCTGATAGAGCT
>CACYCC010000203.1 GCA_902772805.1 uncultured Lachnospiraceae bacterium
GATGCAACGATAAAGGAGTTTAGAACTCTTAATGCCGAACAAAGAAAGGCCGTCGTTGATTTTCTTCCCGAGTTCTCGATATATGAAGAACTTAAGATCGAAGGCCGGGAATATCTGCTGATCCATGGCGGTCTTGGCGGATATTCGCCCGAAAAGACCATCGATGATTATTCGCTTCACGATATCACATGGCATCACGCCGATTATGATATCAAATATTTTGAAGATATAATCGTCATCACCGGCCATACGCCCACTCAGATGATAAAGGGAAACGACAATCCCGGTTACATATACCGTAAAAACAACCACATAGCCCTTGATTGCGGCGCATGTTTTAACGGCGGCCGTCTTGCCGCCATCCGCCTCGAAGACGGGGAAGAGTTCTATGTGGAGCGGGAGGGAGATGAACAGCCCTGACCATGCTAACCCATCCGATACCGCCGCTATACGACGAAAATTCAAAGATCCTGATACTCGGCAGTTTTCCGTCCGTTAAATCGAGAGAAGAAGGTTTCTTTTACGGGCACCCTCAGAACCGTTTCTGGAAGGTTACTTCCGCCGTTTTTGGTGAACCCTTGCCACATACTGTCACCGAGAAAAAGGAGTTTCTTTTGCGTGATCATATTGCACTTTGGGATGTGATAGGTTCATGCGATATAGAGGGTTCGGCGGATTCAAGCATCAAAAATGTGGTGCCGAACGATCTTAACGTGATACTCAAAAACGCCGATATCAGGCAGATATATGTAAACGGGCAGACCGCTTATAAGTATTATTGCAAATATTCGGAAAAAGAAACCGGGCGGCAGGCGATATGTCTTCCGTCCACAAGTCCTGCGAATGCAGTCTGGAATTTGGAAAAACTCATTAAGGCCTGGCAGATCATAGGAACCCGGTCATAGGATACCGGTCATTGGGACGGACCCGCTGACTTTGGACGTATAATAGTTCATTAACCCGAGCGTGATACGATGTCGGGTAACTGAGAATTATTTTTCAAATATGAGGAGGGGATCTGAATGCAGGACAAGGCACTTGAAGCTTATACGATCGAAGAAGTGACCGAACTTGTTGAAGAAAATGTTGACTCAGTGGTATTGGTTGATACAACGCTCGGAAAATATAAAGCTTATCGCCGTCACGGTGTATTTAACAGTTTTATCGATGAAAACGGCGATTATCATGATCTGATCGAGAAACTGTGGTTTCATCTTAACGGTACCAACGAAAAGATTACCAAAGACTATAATGTCTTTGTGTCATATTACGGTGAGTTTAAGGGGAAATACAGCCGAAGATTAAAGATCCAGGCGGAAGGTTTCGATCAGCCCAGTATTATCCAGATGACGGTTTATCCTCTCAAGGATACCAATAAGTATCTGTTTCTCATGGATGAACTCGACGATGACGAATATGTTCAGGAATTCATGACCACCAATAAGGTCAACACCATCCAGAACGCATATCTTTTCTCCATGTATATAGACCTTGCGCGTGATACCACAAGCAGTCTTAATATAACCGAAGTATCGGACGACACCGTTAATTCGGATATCAAATATTCGGATTGGCGCATGATGATAGTCAATATGTTTAAGCCCGAGGACCAGGAGCAGTTCCTGATAAGATCCGACCCTGAATTCCTTAAAAGGAATTTCCCTCCGGGAAGAACATCATCCTTTGACTGTATGATGTTAAACCTTGAAGGAGTCTTTAAGTGGGTTAAACTCATATTCAGCAGAGCCGAGACCAACAACGAGGACGATTACAGATTCGTCTTCATGGTACAGGATATCCACGATAATTCCATAGAGCTTCTTTCGACGCTCAAAAACTACGAAAAGCTCGCTCTTACGGATCCGCTTACCGAGATACTCAATCACGGCGGTATCAAAGCAGAGATCTACAATGCCATAGACAATCACAAGAGAGACGGCGCCGATGTTTCCGTCATGATGCTGGACCTCGACTACTTTAAAAATGTAAACGATACCTACGGCCACGCCGCAGGTGATGCCACACTCAAGAAGTTTTCCGATATAATAAAGGGACTGCTTCCGAACGAAAAAACATATTTCGGCCGCTGGGGCGGTGAGGAATTTGTGGCAGTAACCTACGGAAAGTCCGAGACCGAGACTCTTGAAAAGGCCGAAGAATTAAGGAAGGCCGTTGAAAGCGGTCAATTCCCCGAGATTGACCGGATGACCTGTTCGATCGGTGTCACTTTGGTTAAAAACGATGACTCCTTTGACACTCTTTTCGACCGTGTCGACAAGGCGTTATATCTGTCAAAAGCAAACGGCAGGAACAAAGTTACTCTTCTGTAAAAAGGATTGCAATCGCATCAAAACAAAAAGCTCGCGATCGCATCAATAACTCGCAAAATATTGACACCTCGCGTATAATGTACGTGAGGTGTTTTTGGGAGATGATGATATGAGCGTTTTATCTTTGACACTGAGTAATTACATTATGGCAGCGGAACTGTTGGGACTCTGGGTAATGCTGGAATCCAACGTTCACCTTAAAAAAAGAACGATAATGGTGACCCGCGCCGTTATAATCTTAATATTCCTGGAGGCTGTATGCTGGGCCGTTGAAAGATGGAGCCGTGAGATCGGATATCGTTCGGCTTTAAGGATCGTTCTGGTGCCCACGATATATCTGCTCCATCCCCTCATCCTGTTGCTTATCATGGAAATGGCCGATCTTGTGAAAAAGCCGCGGATCCTGTTTTATCTGCCGCTTTTGATCAGTACGCCGATCATATATTCTTCACAGTGGACTCATCTTATCTACTGGATCGATGACAAGAATCTGTTCATCGCGGCCGACGGCCCCATGAGCTATTTCCCGTATATTCTTTTTCTTATATATGTGATCATATTTGTGGGAGCCTATACGGTTCGCTACGCCCGTCACGGTACGGCTGAAAGAAAGGGGATCCTTATAAGTGTGATCGCCGCCAGTGTCGGTGTTGTTCTTCATCTCATATTTGATATTTACGTGGATTACAGTACGCTTTTTGCGTCTTTACTGCTCATCTACTATTTATCTCTTTATGTGCTGACCGCCAAAGAGGATACGCTTACGGGGCTTTTGAACCGTCAGTGCTATTATTCGGATTCGGAGAAGTATAAAGAACAGATATCTGCCGTTGTATCCGTTGACATGAATGACTTAAAGAAGATAAACGATAACGAGGGCCACGATGCGGGCGATACGGCACTTAAGACCGTAGCCGGGTGTCTTTCAAAAAGCAAAGTCAGGAATAAGCAGGTATATCGTATCGGCGGTGACGAATTCGCAATCTTTTATCTTGGCAGGAGCGAAGAGGAAGTACAAAGCGATATAGAAGAAATGCGCAAGAATCTGTCGGAAACAAGGTATGTTTGTGCTTTCGGATATGAAATGGTTAACGACGAGGACATTCATTCCGCCATGATCAAAGCTGACAGAGAGATGTACGACAATAAAGCCGTTCTCAAGGATAGTAATGAGCGCAGGATCGCCGCTCACAAAGAAGCCACGATCCGTGTCCTGCATGAGGCACTCGGTTCGGGCATGTGGGGAATGGAATTTGATGAAGACGGCAATATGACTTCGGTTGAATGGAGCCCGGAATTCAGGAAGATGGTCGGTTATACCGATGAAAACGACTTCCCCAACAAACTTGAGGCATGGTCCGATCTTTTGCATCCGGATGACAAGGCAAAAGTATTAAAAGAGTTTAACAACACTATTTTGGATTATTCCGGTAACAAAAACTATGATGTGGAATACCGGCTTAAGGTAAAAAGCGGAGAATGGAGATGGTTCCACGCTCTCGGAAGGCTTTTGCGCCGTGACGACGGCACCCCGCTTTCCTATGTGGGTATGTTTGTTGACATCACCGACAAGAAAGCCACAGGGTTATGATCTATGGGATACGGAAAAAGAAAAAGCTTTGATAAGCGGTTTCTTGGCATAGTGCTTGCACTTTGCCTTATCTTTGGTACCACACTTCCGGCCTTTGCCGATATGGGTGAAAAGCCGAGTGTGACTCTTAAAGTGCTCAATCCTCCCTCAAAGGAGTACAGGGTTGGGCTTCTTGTACGCGGAGAACCGCATGACCCGGAAGAACTTGAAGATGAATTCGAATATGTAAACGGTGATCAGAGTTACCGGGATATGTTTAAATACGAAGGTGACGGATATTGTTTTGCACATCATCCCGGTTCCGGTTTCTTTATTTTGTCCTCGGAAGATATTTGGAAAGGTGCTTACAACTTCACTTATTACGCGCCGTCAACATTCAAGGTAATAGTGGTGTCCGGCGATTCCTGTTATATCAGTGACCAAGAGATCGTATCATCAAGATACGCCTGTTATGCGATATTTGACTGTGAAACGAATGAGTTGTACGAAGATATTGAAGCATACGAAGAACACGACAGAACGTTTTTTAAAAGATCTGTAAGGTTCCTGATATTGACGCTTGTGATCGAAGGCATTTTACTGTTTGCATTCGGTCTCGGACAGGTCCGTAATATCGTTGTTTTCCTGGTTACCAATGTATTGACGCAGGTCTTTCTTCATTACAGAAACTGGTCATACCGGCGTAATGACGGAAGCGGTCTGGGAGCAAGCATTTCATTTATAGGTACGGAACTGCTGATCGTTATTATAGAGACGATCGTATTTGCAATCTTAATGAAAGAAAAGGATGAGAAGCGCTGGAAGGTAGTTGTTTATGCCATAGTTGCCAATCTGGTAAGTGCATTTATTAATTTACCTGCGCTCAGATAAAATATAAAAACAGAGGTTAAGGGGAGAAATACATTATGAAACTGGTACTGGTAAGACATGGGGACCCCGATTACGAAAAGGACTGCTTAACGGACCTTGGACACAAGCAGGCCGAGATTGTTGCGCACAGGCTGCTTTCAGAAGGGATAGAAGAGATCTTCTCATCGCCGCTTGGACGGGCACGCGAGACCGCGCAGCATTTCAGTGATGCATCCGGCATCAAAAAGATCGAGATACTTGATTTTATGCGCGAGATCCGCTTCGGTCCCGAAGACGATCTTTACAATGAAAGCTACAACCCGTGGCTCTGTGCGGTCGATCTTATCCATGAGGGAAAGGACCTTCAGACATCCGACTGGCGAGACTATCCCGCATTCATCAACAACACGGCGGTTACGGATGTAGACAATATTCTCGTAAATGCCGATAAATGGCTTGAAACTCTTGGATATAAGCGGGAGGGGCTTTACTACCGCTATACGGGTGAAGAGGGCAAAGACCGTACTGTCGCACTTTTCAGCCATGGCGGTTCATCTACGGCATTTCTTTCAAGAGTTTTAAATATTCCGTTCCCTCATATGTGTGTGCTGCTCGGCCACTTAAGACATACGGCGATCACAACGCTTAAGTTTGATACAAAGCCGGATCGTCTTTCCATGCCGATCGTTGAACTGGCTTCGGATTCGGGTCATCTCTCAATTACCTATTGACACGATAGGTGAATGGGGTATATAATCCGAACTACGAGCATTAATCATTCGGATAATTATTTTTGGGAGGAAATGATCATGTCAAACATTTACAAAGGTACTCTCGGACTTATAGGAAATACTCCTTTGGTCGAGGTAACAAACATTGAAAAAGAACTTGGCCTCAAGGCAACGGTTCTTGTTAAACTCGAATATTTTAACCCCGCAGGAAGCGTTAAGGATCGTATTGCCAAGGCAATGATCGAAGACGCCGAGGAAAAGGGTCTGTTAAAAGAAGGTTCTGTCATCATAGAGCCTACAAGCGGAAATACAGGTATCGGACTTGCATCCATCGCAGCTGCCAAGGGTTACAGGATAATCCTTACCATGCCCGAGACCATGAGCGTTGAGCGCCGCAATATCTTAAAGGCATACGGTGCCGAACTTGTCCTTACCGAAGGTTCAAAGGGTATGAAGGGTGCGATCGCCAAGGCCGAGGAACTTGCCAAAGAGATACCCGGAGGCTTCATCCCCGGACAGTTTGTAAACCCCGCAAACCCTGCGGTTCACAAGGCTACAACCGGTCCCGAGATCTGGAACGATACCGACGGAAAAGTTGATATATTTATCGCAGGCGTTGGTACGGGCGGAACCGTTACCGGTACGGGCGAATATTTAAAAGAAAAGAACCCGAATGTCAAAGTTGTAGCTCTCGAGCCAGATGATTCACCCGTTCTTTCCGAAGGAAAAGCAGGTGCTCACAAGATCCAGGGTATCGGTGCCGGATTCGTGCCCGATGTATTGAATACGGCCGTATACGATGAAGTGTTCAGAGCCAAAAACGAAGATGCTTTTGCCACCGCAAAACTTCTTGCCAAAAAGGAAGGTATTTCGGTAGGTATTTCTTCGGGAGCGGCACTCTTCGGAGCGATCGAACTTGCCAAGAGACCTGAAAACGCCGGAAAAGTTATCGTTGCACTCCTTCCCGACAGCGGAGACAGATATTATTCAACGGCTTTATTTACAGAGTAATTGATTTGCTGTATTCTATTAATTGAACACAGGGCGGGTCGTTTTTAAACGCCCGCCCCATTTTCTTTTTACGGAAAGAGGTTATCGTGAACAATACAGCCAATGAAAAAGAGATAGAAGCATTAGTCAGCCGCATAATATCGGATTATGACGGCAACAAGAATATCGATGAGACCGATTATTTTGACAAGCCCGATAAGGCTGAAGTTATCGAGCTTGTTAATAACATGTTCAGGATCATCTATCCCGGATACTTTAAGGACAGATCTCATAAGATATACAATCCCAAGAGCAGTTTTACGGTTACTGCCGAGGATGTATTTTACCATCTCAAAAAGCAGATCTATCGTGCGCTTGATTATCGCAAGGAAAACCCATTAACCGATGAAGAGCGCGATGCGGAGAGCTACAGGGCAACCAAGATCTTTTTTGAGAAGATCCCGACGATCCGTGAATATCTTGAGACCGATCTTATCGCCGCATATGACGGTGACCCCGCTGCCGAGTGCTACGAGGAGATAATACTTGCCTATCCCGGACTTATGGCGATCACCGTATACCGAATGGCTCATGAGCTTTATGTTTTAAATATTCCGGTATTACCCAGACTCATGACCGAGTATGCCCATTCGGAAACGGGTATCGATATCCATCCGGGTGCCACGATCGGCAAGTATTTCTGCATAGACCACGGCACCGGAATAGTTGTCGGCGAGACCTCAATTATCGGTAACAATGTTAAAGTATATCAGGGGGTTACGATCGGGGCTCTTTCCACAAGAGGCGGCCAGAAACTGGCCGGCAAGAAACGTCATCCCACCATAGGCGACAATGTTACGATCTATGCGGGTGCTTCGATCCTTGGCGGTGATACCGTTATCGGAGAAAACGCGATCATCGGCGGCAATACGTTCATCACCTGCTCGATTGCCGCAAATACACGTGTTAACATCAGAAATCTTGAAATGGAATACAGATCAAGCGATAAGACCGTAAAGACCGAAGAGCTTTCTCAGGGAGAGGCCTGGTATTATATGATCTGAAGAGCTTGTACAGCAACAATAAAACGAAATATTAAGTGTACGGAACAAAGAGTAATGCAAAAAGTTGTGATCGGAATGTCGGGCGGCGTTGACAGCGCTGTCGCGGCATTTCTTTTAAAAGAAAAAGGATATGACGTTATCGGGGTCACCTTAAGGACCTGGATGTCCGATGACGGTGAAGACGGAAGATGCTGTGAGATCGACGACGCGGCAGCTGTTGCAAGAAAACTGGGGATACCCTATCATCCCTTTAATTGTACGTCGCTTTTTAAAGAAAAAGTGACCGATCCGTTTGTCCGTTCATATCTTGATGCCACAACTCCCAACCCGTGCATAGAATGCAACAGATATGTCAAATGGGAAGGGCTTTTAAACTACGCAAAAGTTCTGGGTGCGGATCTTATCGCCACAGGTCACTATGCTCACGTCTTAAGGCTTGATAACGGCAGATACACGGTAAAGACAGCATCTCATGCGGCCAAAGACCAGACTTATATGCTCTATAAGCTGACTCAGGATCAGCTTTCGCATACACTCATGCCTCTTGGAGATCTTTCCAAGGAAGAAGTGCGTAAGATCGCGTCTGATGCGGGTATACCTGTTGCGGATAAACCGGATTCCCAGGAAATATGCTTTGTTCCCGACGGAGATTATGCAGGATATATCAAAAAGAACGCGGAAGGCCTCATTCCGGGAGAAGGCAATTTTGTGGATGAAGACGGCAATATCTTAGGTCTCCACAAAGGTATCATCCATTATACCGTAGGCCAGCGAAAAGGCCTCGGTATCGCAATGGGATATCCCGTATTTGTCAAAAAAATAAACAAAAGGACCAACGAAGTGGTCCTTTCGGATGATGCATCTTTATATTCGGATTCACTTACTTGCAGGGATGTCAATTTCTTAAGCATTGAAGGTCTCAGACCCGGGCAAAAGCTTTCCTGCAGAGCCAAGATACGATATCACCATAAGCCCGCACCGGCCGTTGTCGAAGCGCTTGATAACGACCGTATCCTGATCACTTTTGACGAACCGGTCCGTGCCGTAACACCCGGCCAGTCGACAGTCTTTTATGATGATAACGAATGCGTGATCGGCGGCGGGATAATAGAGTGATGCGCAGGTTTATTTATCGGTTTTAAGGTATTTTTCCAAAATTCCGACCATAGCCTCAAGGCTTACGGGCTTTGAAACATAATCATCAAATCCCAGACTTAAATAATTTTCTTTGGAACCCTCTATCGCATTGGCCGTGAAAACGATCATCTTTGTGGTCTTTGGTATCAGATCCTGTTCTTTTAAGGCATTTAATGTCTCCACACCGTCCATTCCGGGCATCATGTGATCCAGAAATACAATATCGTATCTGTTCTTTTTCATAAGCTCGATCGCTCCCTCACCGGTCGTGGATTCTTCGGGAGTTATGCCGACGACTTTTAAGAAACTGCGGGTGACTTTGAGATTTAAAAGATTGTCATCCACTACAAGTATGCGCGCATCCGGCGCACTGAAAGTAATGTTCTTTTTGCTGCGAAGCATCTGAAGTGAGGCCTGCTTATTGTAATCGCCCATCGGCGCTTTGTTGGCTATTCCCTGTTTTATATCAAACCAGAATCTTGAACCCTTACCGTATTCACTCTCGTATTTGATAGAACTTCCCATAAGTTCCAGCAATTTGGAGATTATGGTCATTCCGAGCCCGGTTCCTTCGATGCTGTGATTTTTGTCGGTGTCGAGACGTTCAAAGGACTTAAACATCCTTTCGCTATCTTCGGGCCGTATTCCTATTCCCGTATCTTCGACTTCGACATGAAGCATTATATTATCGTCCGACTCTGCGGGCACATCACTTTTCTTTATCGTAAGTCTGATACTTCCCTCGCTTGTGTATTTAACGGCATTGCTTAAGAGATTTATAACTACCTGTGAGAGGCGTATCTCGTCACCGATAAGCTGTGTGGGAAGTGTCTCGTCTACGTTCACCATGAACTTTAAGCCTTTTTCATCGGCTTTGTGTATAGATGAGTCCACCAGATTATATATGAACGAAGCGGTATGATATTCGGCGTTGACTATCTCCATCCTGCCGCTCTCGATCTTTGAGAAATCAAGGATACTGTTGATAAGAAACAGAAGAGTATGCCCCGATGAATCTATGCTTGATGCATAGTTAAGTATCGTATCGTCCTTGCATTCACGTAATATCATCTCGTTCATTCCCAGCACCGCGTTGATGGGCGTACGTATCTCGTGTGACATCTGGGCAAGGAATGTACTCTTGGCATTGTCGGCCGCAACGGCAGCATCAGTGGCGGTTTTCATCTGCTCATTGTATTTCTGAATGGATTCAAGATAGAGATGCTCTGCGGTCACATCTCTTAAAATAATATAATAACCACTGTTACGTTTGCCGTCTTTGATATATTCTATGTCTGATTTAAGGAATGATTCACCCGATCTTATGATTTCTTCGGAGGACTCGTTCTTGAGTATGAAAAGGTCGAGCTTATCGTAGATGCTCTTAAATTCTTCGACTTTTACATCA
>CACYCC010000204.1 GCA_902772805.1 uncultured Lachnospiraceae bacterium
ATTAAACGTTATATGGGCCAAAAGAACGCTTCCGAACCCAAGCGGTATAAAATGCACAAACCATAACATCAAAGCTATACCGGTCACTATATCGGCATTGAGCATCGGAATGTTGGTAAGCGTCATCATGAGTTTGTACTTTTTCTTTTTCATTGCATTGATGCCGATAGCTCCGGGAACCCCCACAAGGACCGCGATTATCGACGATGAAAGCGCCAGTACTACCGTTGCGCCGAGTGCATCAAGTATCTGTTTGTTGGAAAAAAGCGTGTAATACCAGTTTAATGTAAATCCGCCCCATGTTACCCTCGATCGTGAGTTGTTAAAAGAAAGCACGATCAGCATCAGTATCGGTGCATAGAGCAGCAAAGATATAAGTCCTATGTATATACCGCTTATAATGTCTTTTAATCTTTTCATATCACCATATTACGGACTCTCGTCCCTGAACGTCTTTTTTACCTGTAAATACCATGCTTATCATTACAAAGAACATAAGTGCCACGGAAAGACCTGCGCCCATATGCCAGTTGTTGCCGGTTGTAAATTCCTGCTCGATGATATTACCTATGAGCTGTAGTTTTCCGCCGCCTAAGATATCCGAAACAACGAACGATGTCATGGACGGGATAAATACCATTACGGTGCCGCTGACAAGTCCGGGAAAAGAAAGCGGGAGGATCACCTTGAAAAATACGGTAAAACTGTCTGCTCCGAGATCTTTGGCCGCTTCTATAAGATCTTCATTGATATCCATGATGGCCGTATATATCGGAAGCATCATGTAGGGAAGATAATCATATACGACACCTATCATGATCGCAGCCGAAGTATTGGCTATCTTTACCGGTTCAAAACCGAGCTTTGTTATGATCAGATTAAGGATACCGTTATTTGAAAGGATCATCTGCCATGCAAGTATTCTTAAGATAAAGTTCATCCACATCGGAAGGATGATTATATAAAGTGAGAAACTTTTCCTTCCGAGTCCCAGGTGTTTCATTGCAAGCACCATGGGATAAGAAAGCAGTATGCAGAATGCGGTACATCCTACGGCTATCTTAAGTGAAAACCAAAGCGCCTTTATATGAACGGGGCTGAACATCGCAAGTATGTTTTCAAAAGTAAAATGTCCCGTCTGATCGGTAAGGGCATATCTTATGATCGCACCAAGAGGTAAAACGGTAAATACGATTATCCACAGTATGTAGGGCCCCGAAAACCATTGCCTTTTGTTGGTCACACGGATCTCATTTTCATTCATCCCTGACAACCTCCTCATCGGCGCTTGCGGGTTTATGCATGATCTGGATATTGTCGGGTAAAACCGTAAGTCCGACGGTTTCATTGATATTTGCGGGATTAACGCTCTGTATCATCCATTCATAACCGTCGACATTGACTTTTATCTCGTAATATGCGCCTTTAAAGATTATGGATACGACTTTTCCTTGTAAAAGTCCTTCATCGGCTTTAACTATCTCAAGGTCTTCGGGTCTTATAACAACGTCAACGGGTTTATTGTTACCGAATCCCGTATCGACACATTCAAAATCAACTCCCTGTATATTTACAAGAAGGTCTTTTACCATAATTCCGTCGATAATGTTGCTTTCACCTATAAAATCGGCAACAAAGGCATTTTGAGGTTCATCGTAAATGCTCTTTGAGTCTCCTGCCTGCTGGATGATGCCCTTATTCATGACGATGATACGATCGCTCATCATAAGAGCTTCTTCCTGGTCATGGGTAACATACAAAAAGGTTATTCCGACTTCTTTTTTGATCTTTATAAGCTCACGCTGCATCTCGTGCCTAAGCTTAAGATCGAGTGCACCCAGAGGCTCGTCAAGTAGCAAAACTTCGGGCTCGTTTACTATCGCTCTTGCAATGGCAACTCGCTGCTGCTGACCGCCGCTTAACGAAAGAGTGTCTCTCGTCTCATATCCGTCAAGATTGACGAGTTTAAGCGCATAAGCGATCTTATCTTTTATATAGGACTGGCTCTTTTTCTTGAGTTTAAGTCCGAAAGCGATATTTTCGGCAACATTCATGTGCGGAAACAAAGAGTATTTCTGAAATACCGTGTTTACGTTTCTTTTTTCCGGGGGCATATTGGTGATATCTTTGCCCTCAAAAAGCACTCTTCCGGTATCGGGATTGACAAAACCGCCGATTATACGGAGAATGGTTGATTTTCCGCATCCCGAAGGACCGAGAAGCGTCACAAATTCATTGCGTCCGATCTCTAAGTTAAAGTTGTTAAGTATCTCTTTACCGTCGAAAGATTTACTTATATTTTCCATCTGTAATATAACGTCAGACATGAAGAACAGTCTCCTTTAAGGTAAAAAAGTGGGGATCGTTAAAAACTCGGAGGTGTGCTTATCCATATAAATTCGGCTTCCGTCTTGCCGGCCGACTCAATGCAATGTTCTTTGTTGGCCTGATATATAAAGGAATCACCTTTTTTGATCTTATATACCTTGTCACCGAGTTTAAGCCTTATCGCTCCTTTAAGTACAAAACCGAATTCCTCGCCTTCATGAGGTTTATCGGAACTCATCACGGAACCGGGTTTAAGCTTTACAAGGATGGGTTCGATGCTGTTGCTTTGAGCCGAAGTCACAAGCCATTCAACGATATTGCCGTTTTTATCTTCTTTTTCGAAATAATCTTCCTTGCTGTAGACGATCTTTGTTTCCTTGTCGTCTCCAAAAAAGTCAGAAAGATTTGTACCGAGGCATTCCACGATATCTTCAAGGGTAGATACGCTCGGAGCCGTTATGCCTCTTTCAAGCTGTGATATGAAACCTTTGGTAAGTTCACATCTTGCGGCAAGCTCTTCCTGTGTAAGACCGTTTTTGTATCTTAAGTTTTTGATCTTTTGTCCGATCTTCTCTTCTATCGGCATTTTTTAAACCCCTAACATTAAAATTCAGCTGCCCAAGGGCAACTGCCTTAAAATCTAAAATAATTATAATAATACTAAACAAAAAGTCAATTATTATTTTCATTTTTGCAAACAAAAACCGCCACA
>CACYCC010000205.1 GCA_902772805.1 uncultured Lachnospiraceae bacterium
ACTTTCTTACGAAATCCCGAAATTATGATAAGGATAAGCGGCGCTATCGCCAAAAGACAGAGCGTCAGCTTTACATTCATATAAAAGAAATAGATAAGTGTCGCGCTCATGAGTGCGACAGCCTCGACTATCATCCTGACGATCCATGCGATCAGATGTCTTAACGCATCAAGGTCACCGGTCACGCGCGTCATAAGATCGCCCGTACGGAATTCCTTATAAAAATGCATATCCTGACGTTCTATTTTGTTAAAAAGAAAATTTCTGACTCTGTAAAGAACCGTCTGCGATACATGTTCATATGACATACAGTCAAGATAAACGATCACTGTACGTAAAAGAGTAGCTCCAACCATCAAAGCGATCAGGAATAATAGCCTGTCCCGGTTGTTGGCAAGATTGTATGCCGCATTTTCACCGGATATGAATTCATCGACTATCTTTCCCGAAAACATGGGAATAACGAGTTGCATGGCATTGTAAGTTATCGTTCCCAAAATGGCGATCACAAACAGTGCCCGACGCCCCTCCATGTTATCCCACATCCATTGGATCTTGGTGCGCGGAAATTTCTTCTCTTCTACGGTTTTTTCTTTTTTACCTCTCACCACGAAATCCTCCAAAAGTTGTGTTATGTAAACCGAACCCCTTTGCAGCAAACCCCTTTAAACGATCGCATATAAATCGTTATATCGACAGTTTACGCTCACCCCAAAAATATATATGTAATCTTTCACTCTTCTAATTGTACTTTTCTCTTGAGTAAAAAATAAAATGGGCGTATCACTTTCGATACGCCCATTTCATACTTATATGAACAGATTGTATAATTCTACGAAATCTAATAGATACCTCTTACGGAAACAAGTTTTTCAAGGTAATTGTCATATACCAGAATATTAAGACCGTCCCCGGTCATCACCATCGGATGAAGATTAAAATATATATTATTGAAAACATCATCTCCGTAACGGACTTTGAGTTCGTCAAACCTTGAAAGGGGCACTATATGACTCTCTCCCGGTATATTTGACATTATCTTTTTAACCGTTCCGTCTTTCACGATCCATTTTCCGCCGTCAAAACACTCACTTTCGGGTATCCCGAAGAGTTCCATATATTCCGTCTCATCGGTAAAATCCCCGTCAAGAGACAGTAAAACGGTATATCCGCCGGAAAGACTTAAGACATATTCGATATATTCGCTATCAAATGCCTTTTCACTGAGCTTTTGGGCCTCAAGCATATGTACAAATCTCTTGTAATCCCCGTCCCACGCGGCATACCTGGCACTTCCGCGGTTATCGGGGATATCGTAATGTGCGCTTAAATAATCACCCATATAAAGCGATGCCTTGGTCGCGCCGTACATGTTTATATGATGAAAATCGTTCATCATATCCGTTGCGGGATCTAAGCTTATCTCTTCAAGCACTTCTGTCGTATTGTAGTCCAAAAACGGTATCCCAAGTTCACCGGCATATTCTTTGGCTCCGTTGATGATAAGTCTTTCATTGTCAAACACAAAATACGGCGACAAAAAGAACATAAGCTCAAAGCCTTCGCTCTTTGAAAGGGCGTAAAGTTCATCGATCCATGCCTTGTTGGCTTCGCTTACAGGCTCTGACTCGGTACTGTTTATATTGCCGTAGTTTATGTCTCCGCCGGTCTCACCCATACGCATGTCTTCACCGCGTCCGACACTTGCCGCGGGACTGCCGTAAAAATCGTAGCTGCCTAACTCTCTGTAACGTGTGTGAACGATCGGCCATTTAAGGAAATTGTCCTTAACGGCATCCGGGCTTTGGTTTTCGCCTTTAAGCGTCTTTAACATGTTGCCGCTTCGACGCATAGTGACAAAGTTTCTGTAAAGATTGCCTTCCTCTTCTTCGTCGGCATCCATCAGTCCGTACATTTCTATCGCCACAACTCTCGGCTTCTGGGTTTTAAGCACTTCCCTGAGTGCTCCCAATGATTCGTTTCTGGATTGCCTGGATACGGCCATGTCAAAAGAAGCTATACCGTGTTCATGCCATATAACGGCGGGGTAGATCGAATTGTAGCAATGACTTGACCCGACAAACACCACATCGATACTGTTACGGGGCGACTTGTACAGTTCATCGTATGCCGAATAATTGTTATCATTACCGCCCGAAGTGTCTTTTAAATTGAGCACTTTAAGCGTAAGTCCGATTACCGATATTAAGATGATCGCAAATGCTGTGCATTTAATTACATTTTTCATTTATGCTTTTTCACACTTTCACCGATCAGAACCTGAAATAAATAAATTGTGCGGAATCGAAATTAATACCGTATTCCCCGAAAACTATACATGACA
>CACYCC010000206.1 GCA_902772805.1 uncultured Lachnospiraceae bacterium
AGATAGCTCAGTTGGTAGAGCAGAGGACTGAAAATCCTCGTGTCACTGGTTCGATTCCGGTTCTGGGCACGAAAAAAGTTCCGAAGAAGATCTTCGGAACTTTTTCATTTTCTTTTTACATCATTTTTACTTTCGATCATGCATAGATCATGTATCAAATGTATTCTTTTCCTGATATCTTGCAAGTGCGCGGTTTAAATTCCGGGATTCCGACATTTCAAATAAGTAATCGATCAAAGCGGTTATAACGAATACCACAACTATTCCGACTGCAATCCCTATAACTATCTCTTTTCTTTCCGTAGGTATCGTATCGACGGAAAACGCTATAAACAAAACAGCCGCTTCTATAATGGCAAGTTCCGCAATATTTTTGACCAGCATCTGCTTAACTGAAAGTTCTTTGTCCCGTTCAAGCAGTATTACGGGAAGCGTTCCGATGACTGCGTATATGAGCGGAGAGGCATAAGCCTGATAACTGAATGTCCGATCCGAGTCAAAAGCAAGTCCAAGTACCATCAGAAGGACGGTGATCAGGGTTACTTCTATAAAATATAATTTAAGTGCTTTTTCAACTGTTCTTTTAAATTTATTCATGGTTATCCCCCATCAGAGTCTTTTTAAAATCCGGGAAATATTTCCGGGAAATAATGACTTCTTCGTTATTCTTAAGCAAAGCCACATATCTTCCGCTAAGCCCCGGCTTTATAGACTTAACTTTCATAAGATTTAGAAGCATTCCCTTCTGGATCCGTATAAAAGAACTTTTGGCAAGCATCTCTTCCATTTCATAAATACGCAGGTTAACTTCATAGTTTTTATCTGCGGTATAAATGAAAGCCCTGTCATCGACCGACTCAATGTAATATACATCCGGAACCGCCACTTCATATATTTCACCGTCAATGATCCCGCTAAGAACGCCCTGACGCGACTTTACAAACGATATGATCTCATTTACTTCATCGGAGATCTTATGACATCTGATCTCCAAAAGTTCCGGTTCACTTATCGGGATCCTGCTTACCTTAAGCTGCATATCTTACTCCTGTGAAACATCAAGCTTTTTCAGTAAAAAGAAACTGTATATTGCCAGAATAACGATATAAATTATAACACATATCATTTCAAACAGTTCGGGATCCATCAAAAGAGACTTTGCGGCGTCGGAAGTGTCCTTTTCGAAAGCCGACAAAGAATTGTTGAGAGAATGAAAAACGATACAGGGTAACAGGCTTTTTCCTTTGTAAAAGAGGATCACAAGTGCAAAACCGACAGCGATCGCAAATATTATCTGAAATATTGTCCTTGCAAGATCCCGGCCGTTTAAAAGATTTACAATATGTCCGATACCGAAGGTAACAGAAGCCACGATAATTGCGGATCTTACGTTTTTCTGTGCCATTCCGACAAAAAGAAAACCCCTGAACAATATTTCTTCCAGGAAACCGACACAACACATGCTTATAACAAACAATACCGTTTCGAGCGGACCGTAATTAAGCTTTATCCCGAACAGAAGACCGGAGCAGGCAACAAATATGAGAGGTAAAAAGAACCATGCCCGAATAGGTTTATACTTTGGAAGGATGAGACCGTATTTTTCGGTAAGGCCGTTTTTGGCGATCCAGACAGCTGTAATAAGCGTAAACAATACGTGAAATATCGCCGGTATCAGCTTTTGAATGCCTATACCTGCCGTGATCGTTTCGGATACCATTGTTCCGATCACATAGATCACTATCATTACGATCGCAAAGGTGACTTCGTTTTTACGGTAAATCTTATTCATGGAAAATCCTCCTTAAATAAAGAAAAATAACTCTTAATGCGAATATATCCAAGGAAGCCTCCCGATTCAACGGATAAGGGGGTGAAATGCATTTTTGTGCCGTAAGATGCAACGTTTTATTGAATGAAAAGGTCGGATTTGTTATAATCCTTAACTGGATTGAACTATAAAATAAGCGATATATGACTGTTTTTAAAGACAGAGCAAGGTAAATATGGATAACAATAATGATATAAAAATGACAACTAATGCCGCACCGGCAAGAGAAGAAAACAAAATGGGAGTTCTTCCCGTAAACCGCCTTCTTATTTCAATGTCACTCCCCATGGTGGCATCGATGC
>CACYCC010000207.1 GCA_902772805.1 uncultured Lachnospiraceae bacterium
CTTTTTCTCTTCCTCGATCTTTTCGGGAATTTCGATCTTCTTGGGCCACATCTGCCATGAGATCACGAAAAGAAGGCTCATCACGATGCCGAAACTTACAAAATGCGAAGTTTCGTAAAGAGGAAGTGCGAGCGACCACAGAAGCGCCGCTGCCGCAACGACATAATATGAAACTATGGAAGGTACTTTTCTGACTTTCATAAATCTCTTCTCTTTGTATTTTTTCTGATAATAATAATACTTCTAACCGTATTTACAGTCAATCTTGAGAGGATTAAATTTTGATTAAATCCCCGTCGGTCACGCGGGTATCCATTACATACAGCGCACAATATCCCACATACACGATGAGGTTCACAAGTGCCAGAAGCGTAAGGTTTCTGGGCACAAACAACAGATAAAACGCGTATGTCACCATCGATATGATCTGAAGTGCTATGCAGGGAATACGCGATCTTTTGTTGTAGAAAATATAGATGATCGCCAGAACCTCATATATGTAGCCGTATCTTTCATGCATTACGGGTAAAAAGAAAACGGTCGAATATGTGAGCACTATCGCAAGTCCCAGGAAATTCCGTGCGTTTAGCTCAACCTTGTTTTTGATCGTATATATCATCCATGCCGCCAGGACAGTTACGGTAAATATGAGTGCGAGCGGATAAAGATAATCGAAGTATTCGAACTTCTCGACAAAAGTCTCATAGGATGTGAACATCCAGAATCCCGGATAGTTCATCTCCATAAGGTAATACTCGGCCTTCTGCACAAAGAAGATCTCAAATCCGTCCAAAATTCCTCTTCCCGCTATGATCCCGGGAAGCGTGCTTACAAACACTACCGCAGGTACGATCAGGAAATAAAGAACAGAAAATTTCTTTTTATAAAAATAGATAAACAGGAAAAACGGCAGTATGAAAATTGTCTGCAGTTTAAAAGAAAACGCAAGTCCCAAAAATATCATGGCACCCAGAGGCTTATCCCTGTAAAGATACAAAAGCGCCAGTATCACAAAATAAGTGTAGATCGAATCGCACTGAGTCCACATTGCCGAGTTCATGGCAAATACCGGTGAGATCCACACAAATGCGAATGCCGCTGCCGCGCCCTTTATGCCGTATTCGGTGTTTCGCCTGATGATAACGGCGATCGTAACAGACATTATCAGGTCAAAAAGAATACTGAATGCCTTGAGAGAATATAACGGAATAAGAGGCAGATAAGTAAGCCCTGCCAGCATAAACTGGTAGAGCACGCTGTAATCGCCGATCTGAGTGCCTATGGCTTTAAATCCGCCCAGGCTTTTGATCTCGTCATACCAGGGCAGATAATACTCAAGCGTATCTCCGCTCAAAAAATACCTCATGGTAAACCGAAGATACGCTCCAAGTATAAATGCCAGGGCAATCACGAATACATAAATATGATCTTCTATGTAATCTAATATTTTCTTTTCCCCGGATATCATTAAAAGTCCTTCTGGTGTTTATTTGATCTTGATAAGATGTCCCGAAGCCTTCATGGATTCGATGATCGCATCAACGTGCTTTTCGCATTCCTCGTCGGAACCTGCCTCTGACATAACTCTGAGCACCGGCTCTGTTCCCGATTTTCTTAAAAGAACACGGCCGTTGTCGCCAAGTTCTGCCGTTGCAGCCTCAACAGCAAGTTTAACCGCGGGATCTTCAAGCGTTGCATCCTTGTCGTCGACAACGACATTTTTAAGAACCTGAGGATACATGGTCACTTCGCTTGCGAGAACCGAAAGAGGAAGCTGTGTCTCAACAAGAACGCTCAACAGCATGATGGCTGTAAGTATTCCGTCACCGGTGCGGGCATATTTTCTGAAGATAACATGTCCTGACTGCTCGCCGCCTATCATGTGGTTGAATTCCTTCATGTTCTCGTATACGAATCTGTCGCCTACGGCCGTCTTTTCGTAGCCGATACCGATACGGTCGAGTGCCTTGTAAAGGCCGAAGTTACTCATTACGGTGGTAACTACTTTGTTGCTGGGAAGCTGTCCGATGCTCTTTAAGTATTTACCGCATATATACATGATCTTGTCGCCATTTACGATCTCACCGTTTTCATCAACGGCAAGGCATCTGTCGGCATCACCGTCAAAAGCAAATGCGCAGTCAACCTGATTTTCCTTGACATACTGACACAGTCCCTCAATATGCGTGGAACCGCAGGAAAGGTTTATGTTGGCGCCGTCGGGAGCGTTGTTGATAACATATGTCTTGGCGCCGAGTGCATTGTACACTGCGGGAGCGATCATCCATGAAGAACCGTTTGCACAGTCAAGAGCGACTTTCCTGTTCTCAAACGACTTGGTGGCTACATTGGTAAGATATCCGATGTAGCGGTTACGTCCCGAATAGAAGTCTACGGTACATCCGACTTTTTCGCCTGTTGCAAAAGGGATCTCATCGATCTCACCATCGATGTATTTCTCGATCTCATCCTGAAGTGCGTCGTCCATCTTTTCGCCGTCGCAGTTCATTAACTTGATACCGTTGTCCGTATAAGGGTTATGACTTGCGGATATCATTACACCGCAATCAAACATTTCTGTTCTGGTGATATACGATACGCAGGGCGTCGTAGTTACATGTAAAAGATATGCA
The DNA here is from genome assembly GCA_902772805.1 of uncultured Lachnospiraceae bacterium. Lineage (GTDB taxonomy): Bacteria > Bacillota > Clostridia > Lachnospirales > Lachnospiraceae > UBA1258. The sequence continues at coordinate 2,634 of CACYCC010000207.1, forward strand.
TCGGATCCCGAAGATGTGATACCGGCTGCAAGAGCATTCTCGTACATATAAGAAGAACGTCTTGTGTCCTTACCGATGACTATCTTGGCATGATGGTCTTTACCGAAATACCATCCCAGATATCTTCCGATCTTGAAAGCATGCTCAGCAGTAAGTACTACGCCTGCCTCACCTCTGAAACCGTCTGTTCCGAAATATTTACCCATATATTTATCTCCTTATCAGCCGTTGTATGCCGCTTCATCGCAGACAACCACAACATTGTTGTGGAGATTTAAGAATGATGCGGGACATTTGGTGGTAACAGTTCCTTTAAGAAGCTGTGAAAGTGCGGCATGCTTGCCGGCGCCGGTAGCGATGATGATGATCTTCTTGGCGGAAAGGATGGTTCCCATACCCATTGTAAGAGCCTTGGTGGGAACATCGGCTGCACTTGCAAAGAACCTTGCGTTTGCATCTATCGTATCTTCGGTAAGCCCGGTAACGTGTGTCTCGGGTACAAGCTCTTCGTCGGGCTCGTTGAATGCGATGTGACCGTTACGTCCGATACCGAGTACCTGAATATCCGCACCGCCGAGAGAACGAACAAATGCCTCATATCTCTTGGCTTCCGCTTCGCCGTCGGGTGCTGCGCCGTTGGGCACGTTGGTACGTGATTTATCTATGTTTACGTGATCGAAAAGGTTCTTGTTCATGAAATATCTGTAGCTCTGATCGTTTTCGGGACTGATGGGATAATACTCATCAAGGTTAACCGTTGTGATGTCACTAAAGTCGATCTCGCCTGCCTTGTTCATCTTAACAAGTTCGGCATACATTCCCTCGGGGGTGGAGCCGGTTGCAAGACCAAGAACCGCATTGGGCTTAGCCTTCATAACTTCCGCAACAACCTTCGCGGAAACCTGTGATACTTCTTCGTAAGTTTTGCATACAATTAATTCCATACACATTCTCCTTGGTAAATGTCGTTTTTATTTGTAAATCTCACAGATTTTACTGTTAGATTTTACTACCACAGCGTTCTTTTAACAATAAAAAAATGTTCTTAAACCGCTCTAGATATTGGGTTTTCTGGAATAGATCACGACGGTGTCACCGGCATTTATCGCAGTGGAGCCGTTGGGGATAATGGTCTTGCCGTTTCTGTAGATCATAACGATCATTTCAAGCCTTGAGATATCAAGATCTTCAACCTTTTTACCGATCCAGGGATTCTCCCCTCTGACATCAACTTCTCTAAGTTCGATCTTGTCGCTGTTTTTGTAATGTTTGGC
>CACYCC010000208.1 GCA_902772805.1 uncultured Lachnospiraceae bacterium
CGGCTTAAGTTATTTTTATAAGCCCACGGAGCGGCTTTTTTGTTTTGAAGCTTTGTTTCAAATCCCCAGAATAACTGAGGGATCACATAATCAACATATCCGTCTTCGCTCATCCATTTCTCGACATCCGCAAAATACTGGCTGTCGCTGTAGAGATTGTCAAGATTTCCCGCGGGACTGATGCCGAATTCGATCGATTCATCTTTTTCTTTTACCATGGAATAAAGATCGCGCAGGAGCATATTTACGTTTTCACGCCTGAATTCGGTAGCGGTAAGATCGCTTGAACTTGCGGTATATTCGGGATAGTCAAACCATCTTGTCTTGTCGCCGTCGTTTAAAACGGGATAGAAATAATCGTCCATGTGGATGCCGTCGACATCATAGTTATCCAGAATTTCCTTAACGCCTGATTTAATTAATTCGCGAACTTCGTACTTGGACGGATTGAAGTAATACTGTCCGTCCTGCAAAAGAACAAGTCTGTCAATGCCGGGTTCACCGCTGAAATACCAGATCCTTGCAGGGTTATCAAGCGATACCTCTTCCCATGTATTGTCTTTGTTGGTGATGCGGTAGGGATTGATCCAGGCATGTATTCGTATGCCGTGCTCGTGTGCCGCATCGACCATTATGTCGAAAGGATCGTATCCGGGATCTTCGCCCTGCGTTCCGGTTATGAATTTAGACCAGGGAAAGATGTCGGACGGATACATTGCATCGGCATCGGCGCGGACATGGACATATATCGTGTTCATCTTAAGTTCTACGAGATTGTCCATTACTTCGTCGGCATACGCCGTAAACTCTTTTTTGCCCGACGGTGCCTCTTTCCACTCATGATACGAAAACCATACACCCCTGACTTCTTCGGGAACGGGTATACGTTCATATGCCGTATTGCCCGAGAGGTCCTCGCGGCCCTGTTTTCCTTCTTCCGGAGCAGGCTTATCTTTTTCTTTATCGTTTGCCGAAGAGCCGGCCGCGTTTGCGTTTTTACCGGCATCACCGGCATTCGCATCATTATTTCCACCGGCTGCATCGCCGAGATCGGCTGAAGAGTCATCGGATACGGGAACGCCGGCATTGTTTTCGGTATCCGCCGAATCAGCTGCCGAGTCCGTGACCGCATTTTGATCCTGAGTTGTATCCGACACTACTGTCGCATCTGTTGGAGCGGTATTTCTGCCTGCGCCCGACCACTTTAAAAACGCCAGAAATATAAGTGCCAGGGCAAGTGCACCGGTAAAGCATATGATAAGTTTTCTTTGATTGGCCGGTGTTCCGGGTATCTTGTTCATATCTTATTTGTTCCTTACTTTTGTATCCTAGAGATCGTAGTACATAGCGAATTCCATGGGATGAGGGAGTTTGGAAACCTTGGACGAAGCTGCCTTTTCCCTTGCGACGAGCTGTTTAAGCAGTCTTTCCGGGAATACGCCTCCTGCCGTTAAGTAATCATGATCGGCTTCGAGTGCGGCGAGCGCTTCGTCGAGTGTGGTGGGAAGTCCCGTAAGTTTTGCTTTTTCTTCATCCGAAAGAGTATAGAGGTTAAAGTCGTAAGGTCCCCATCCTTTGGCGTGCGGATCTATCTTGTTTTTGATGCCGTCAAGACCTGCCATCAGAATGGCTGCGTAAGCATAGTAGGGATTGCAGGTGGCATCGGGGTTACGAAGCTCGAAACGCTTGGTCTCGGGAGTCTTGGCATATGCGGGAATCCTGATAACGGCGCTTCTGTTACTCATCGCATATCCTATTGTTACGGGAGCCTCAAATCCGGGTACAAGTCTCTTATAAGAGTTGGTGGAAGGATTTGTGATGGCGCAGAGCGATCTTGCGTGCTCCAAAAGGCCGCCCATAAACCAGTGGGCTTCCTTGCTTAACTGAGCATAGCCTTTCTTGTCGTAAAATACGGGCTTGTCGTTTTTGAAAAGAAGCATATGTACATGCATTCCGCTTCCGGCTTCCATTGCGAGAGGCTTGGGCATGAATGTTGCGGTGATGCCTTCAAGGGCTGCTTCGTTTTTGATAACGTATTTGGCCGACATCGTATCGTCTGCAAGCTTTAACATATCACCGAGCTCGACTTCGATCTCCATCTGTCCGCTTCCGCCGACTTCGGGATGATGGTATTTAACGTCAACGCCCCATTCCTTCATGGCAAGGCACATGCGGCTTCTTATGTCGTTGCGGATATCGGTGGGAAGAGAATTGTGGTATCCGGCGCCCGGAAGTACCTGGTATGCATTGTTGTTGTCTGCGCTTCCCGATGCATATGCGGCCTGATGAGTGTAAATGTTGGCAAACATATTGTAGTAATCGGTATTATATCTTACTTCGTCAAAGAGATAGAATTCATATTCCGGTCCTATCACCATTCTGTCGGCAATCTTTTGTTCTTTCATGTATTCAAGAGCACGGATGGCCACATTTCTGGGATACTGGTCAAAAGGTCTGTTGTTGGGAAGGTCTATGACTCTTACATCGCCTATCATCGAAAGAGTGGGAACTTCGGCATATCTGTCGATGACCGCGGATTCAAGTACGGGGATGAATACCATATCGCTGTTTTCAACGGGAGCATAACCGTAGTTGCTGCCGTCAAAGCCGATGCCGTGCTCCATGGTGCTTTCCGTAAGCCTTTCGGCGGGGATGCTTAAGTGTCTCCAGCGTCCGTCAATGTCCGTGAGTTTGAAGTCCACCATCTTAATATCCATATCACTTATGAGTTTCTGAATGTCTTTTAATGTTTTGGCCATTGCATGTCTCCTTAAGTATTATTGTGCGTTGCATATAAATATAATACCATATATTGCAACCGCGGTGGTCGATACTTTTTGTATTGCCGGTGGTCGATCACTTTTTCATATTGACAAACGCAATCTTTATGATATCATAATGATATCACACAAACATTCCGGAGGGGAATAAAATGGCTATGTTAAAGATAGAAAACTATACCAAGATCTACGGAAAGGACAAGAAGGCCTGCGACAACGTATGCTTAAGTGTTGAAAGCGGAGATATCTTCGGATTCATAGGGCATAACGGCGCCGGTAAGAGTACGACCATAAGGGCGGTTGTAGGTGTCATGGATTTTGACGAAGGAACTATTGAGATCGACGGTCACAATGTCAAGACCGATCCGCTTGAATGCAAAAAGATCACCGCATACATTCCCGA
>CACYCC010000209.1 GCA_902772805.1 uncultured Lachnospiraceae bacterium
ATAAAATTGAAGGAGACAAAAGAAAATGAAACGCTTTATTCGCTCGATAGGCGGAAAGATCATATTATTTATCTTATGCTTCATTACTATAATGACTTTAACGGCAAGTATCGGAGGCATACTGTTCTTAACACAGTCCGATTGGAATGCTTACTCGATGTCCAAGGATGAATATGTAAACGAGTGGACAGGCTTTATATACCGCTCACACGGATCCGACCTTATATGGAATTACTTCGGATCTGCGGATATTTCCAAGAATTTCAGATGGCATTACCGGATATCCGACCAAAACAATAAAGTCATTGCGGAATCGGACGGTTTTAAGGATTCAGGGATCGCGCCCTTTACAGTCACTTACGGAACACTCAGTGACCTAAACGGCAATCTGACCGATGTATTTTACCACTATGTTTATGAATCCTTGGCAACAAACGTCGTCAATTTAAAGTACTATACCGTTTCGTTGTCACCGTTTGAATCATCAGCCGATGCAATGGGGATCGATCTTATACGTCTGATCGTTTCTACCGTATATACTCTCAGATATTCCATATATATCATTGCATTGTTATGTGTGATACTGTTGATCGTATTCCTGGCGACGTTAATGTATGCCTCCGGCAGGCGTCCGGATACGGAGGAATGTTCAAGCGGATGGGTCGGAAAGATACCGTTCGACCTTTTATTGCTTGCAATATTCGGGGTGGCTTCTCTTCTTGTAGCCATTACCTTTGAACTGAGACATCTGTCTCTTGAATGGATCATTGTATGGGCAACAGGCATTTACATTGTCGGAACGATAACCGCTCTTTTACTCCTTATGTTCATCGCTTCGGGGATAAAGAACCGCACGCTCATTAAAAATACGGTCACGTTCCGACTGTTAAAACTTATATTTAAAGGCTTAAAAGCGATACTTTCACTGTTTGCCAAGATACCTCTTATATGGAAGACCGCTTTGACAGTCGGTGTGATCACGTTTACGGAATTCCTGGTATTTATCGCATTTGACGGCAACCAGGAAGTGATCGTTGCATTTGAACTGCTACTTAAACTTGTACTGATACCGCTTGTTCTTTATATTGCGATCACTTTAAGGCGTCTTCAGAAGAGCGGCCGAGAACTTGCTCTTGGTAACCTTTCATACCATACCGATACTTCGGGAATGCTTTTTGACTTCAAAGAGCACGGCGAAAATTTAAACAGCATTGCACTCGGAATGTCGCGTGCGGTGGATGAAAGACTTAAGAGCGAGCGCATGAAGACCGAACTTATAACAAATGTGTCTCATGACATCAAGACCCCTCTTACCTCGATTATCAACTATGCCGGTCTTATCGGCAACGAGACCTGCGATAATCCGGTGATAACGGAATATTCGGGAGTTCTTGTCCGTCAGTCCGAAAAGCTTAAGCGTCTGATAGAGGATCTTGTGGAAGCATCCAAGGCGTCCACCGGAAACCTTGAAGTAGAGCTTGCCCCCTGCGATGCATCCATATTTATATCTCAGTCGGCCGGTGAGTACGAAGAGAAGTTAAAAGAAAACGACCTGACTCTTGTCACCAAAGAACCTGACAAAGAGGTTCGAATAATGGCAGACGGTCGCAGAATGTGGCGTATCTTTGATAACCTCATGAACAACATATGTAAATACGCCCAGCCGGGAACAAGAGTATATCTTTCACTCGAAGAATATAACGACAATGCTATCATCACCTTTAAAAATACTTCCAAAGAGCCTCTTGATATGACCGAAGAAGAACTTATGGAACGCTTTACAAGAGGTGATTCCTCAAGAAATACCGAGGGTAACGGACTCGGACTTTCCATAGCAAAGAGTATGGCGGAACTTCAAAACGGCCGCTTAAAGATCTCAACGGATGCGGATCTTTTCAAGGCAGTTCTGGTATTTCCCGTCATAAATGAAACAGCGTAGTCCCGCTGATACGCTTATGCCAAGCACGGTTGCTTCATATAAAGCAAAAGAAAAGGCCATCGATTGATGGCCTTTTCTTTGTTTATATCGCTTATGTTTTGGATCAGCTGTTTTTCTCGGCTCTTGCCTTGGCATCGTTATACATCGATTCATCGACATAACAGCCTGCTGCGGGATGATCTGTGATATTGATGGCACAGTCCATGGCTTTTATCATATCACCTATCGACATGATTATTCCCGACCACTCTTCATCGAATTCCTTGTGAAGCATCCTCCAGTCGGTATACATTCTTACCGCAGGTCTGTCACCTTTACCGGGTAATGTCGGAACTGCGATCTTTGTATCCTTGGTGATGACGGTCTTTCCGTTTTCATCGGGTTCCGGACAGTCTTTATCCTTTTTCATGGGGATCAGGAATTTAGTCTTGATGAGCTCTTCCAAAAAGAAACTGTAATAAAGCCTGTAAATAAGATCTTCATCCTTGGTCTCGGGCTTTCCCATCTCACCGATAAGCAATATCCATCTCATAACATCGGGGTTTGTAACGGGTATGTTGATCTCGGCAAGTCCTTCGTATGAAGGAGGGGGAACAAGCTTATCGGCCATTATCCCGACTTCCTGACCGTTTATGCGAACACCGCATGCTCCGTCAAGATAGAACGCTTCTCCCAAGAAATTATAGATTCCTTTTTTGTTTTCACCGTTCTCTATCGTGCGTATCTCAAAACCGTCTTTGGAATAGTTTTCTTTGTACACCGGAAGATAAGGATCTGTAACGATCAATACCTCGGGTGGAGTACATTTATAAGTCTTGTCACCGTTGTCGATCGTATTTGAGAACAGATACGGTTCTCCGGTCTTTTCACTGAAAACTACATGCATTTCGGAAAGACCGAGTATCTTGTCGATCATCACTCCGGCAAGACGGTTTATCTTTTCTCCCTGTGTCTTGGTATCGTCATTTATACCCATTCCGCCTTTTTGGATAGCATAATTATATAATCTCCATGCTTCGGCAAGGTCGGTGATACTCATATTTTTAAGCACATCATCGGCAAGATCGAGTTTACGTCTTCCCACATATGCGTTTCCGATGGCATTTACATATGCCGTATGTACATCTGCGGACGATACGTTTCTGGTCGCAAGAACACAACCGATGATAAGGCCCGATTCTGCCACATTTTCAAGAACAACGGCTACCGCTTTATCCGTAGCTTCATTTACGGGCTTATGATCTATCTCAAGTGCTCTTACCGTAGTCATTGTGATAGGATTGCTGTTGTCTGTCCAGTTATGTATATATACGGCATCTCCGGGTTTTATGGTACCTCTGACTCTTCCCACTACCAGCATATCGGTAGAATCCTGCAAGTGGAAACAGTCTTCGATACCCATATAGAACTCTCGCTGTTCACCGGGTTTTTCTGCCTTATTTCCGAATAATCCCATATTTTTTTCTCCTGTCTTTTCTTTTTTAAACACCCTTATTGAAGATAATACTATATCCTTGGGAAAAATCAAAGCATATCCCGTAATGGAGTATTATGTTAAAATATATACGCATACAATCGTACAATCGACAAAGGATCTTAACCAAATGAACGAAGATCATACCCGAAGCGGATATATACCGATCATAACAGTAATACTGATCATCTTAAACGGTATCGTATTTATAATCCAGACTTTTAACGGTGGCAGTGAAAATACCGAAGCGCTCATCAAAATGGGAGCCGCATATACCCCTCTGATCCTGGAAAACGGCGAATGGTACAGACTGTTCGCTCCCATGTTTTTGCATATCGGGGTACAGCACATAATCTATAACATGCTTGCGCTTTTTGCTGCGGGACAGTATGTAGAGCAGTACTTCGGAAAGATACGTTTTATCATCTTATATATTCTCTCGGGAATAGCGGGAAATCTGCTTTCGCTTTTTTCGGAACTTTATATCACACACAGCTTTGCGGTCTCGGCAGGTGCCTCGGGAGCGATAAGCGGAGTTTTCGGTGCAATGGTGATCCTTGCACTCGATCCCCGTACCCGCAGGTACTTTTCTCTTCCCAGGGTTTTATTTGGACTTTTCTTTCTGGTGATCCCAAGCAGAGGCGCCGAAAACATCAATGTTGCCGCCCATCTTGGCGGAATGATATGCGGATTTTTGATCGCGCTTATCTTCTATTTCTTTTCAAAAAACAAGAGAAATCGTCTACTTGTCTGATAAAAATGAAAAGATTTTTACTATGTTTTAGTTGACTCAGATGCTACAGTAAATGAAATAAAAATCTGCGCTAAGTGAACGGATCCGTTCAATATTAAAATAAGTGAGGTGGGGGAATGAACAAAAGACCCGATTGGCTTGATAACGCGATATTTTATGAGATCTATCCGCAGTCGTTTCTGGATACGGACGGTGACGGTATCGGAAACATTAACGGTATCACCGAAAAACTGCCTTATATAAAGGATCTTGGATGCAATGCGATATGGTTAAACCCCTGTTTTGATTCTCCTTTCGGAGATGCGGGATATGATGTAAGCGATTATTACAAGATCGCTCCCCGTTACGGTACAAACGACGATATTGCGGAAATGTTTAAAAAAGCGCATGAACTCGATATGCATGTACTTCTCGATCTTGTGCCGGGACACACATCATGGAAGCATCCGTGGTTTCTTGAAAGCATGAAAGCTTCAAAAAACGAGTTTACCGACCGCTATATCTGGACCGACAGCATATGGGAAGAGGCTCCCGGATACGGTTCCTTGCGCGGAATTTCAGATCGTGACGGAAGCTGTGTCGTAAATTTCTTTACTCACCAGCCCGCACTTAATTACGGATTTTATAAACCCGACAGACCGTGGCAGCAGGCTATGGACTCGGAAGGAGCCATAGCTACCAGAAACGCAATGAAAGATGTTATGGCATTCTGGCTTTCAATGGGTTGTGACGGATTCAGAGTCGATATGGCGGGTTCGCTTGTAAAGAACGATCCCGAAAGTAAGGGAACCATCGCACTCTGGCAGGATATAAGAAGTTATCTTGACGAACGTTTCCCCGAAGCCGTTCTTGTATCGGAATGGGGTGAACCCGACAAGAGTATTGAAGGCGGTTTCCATATGGATTTCCTGCTTCACTTCGGACCGTCCCACTATAACGACCTTTTCAGGTGTGAAAAACCTTTCTTTTGCGGAGAAGGGGATGCCTCGGAATTTGTAAAGAAATATCTTGAAAGCTACAATAAAGCCGCCGGAAACGGTCTTATCTGCATACCTTCCGGAAACCACGACATGGACAGACTGGCAAGAACGGTCAAGGGAGATAATGCTAAAATAGCGTTCGCTTTTCTGCTATCCATGCCCGGAGCTCCGTTTATATATTACGGAGACGAGATCGGCATGCGATATGTAGAGAATCTCACTTCGGTCGAGGGCGGATATGGCAGGACCGGTGCGCGTTCGCCCATGCAGTGGGATGACGGTTTAAATGCAGGTTTTTCAAGCGCCGAAGCCAAATATCTCTACATCCCGCTCGATCCGGATCCGGAAAGACCCACCGTTAAGGCAGAGCAGGCGGATGACTCTTCTTTGTTAAACGAAGTAAAGAGACTTATCTCGATAAGACGTGCCCATAAGGCTTTGATGAATTCGGGTGAGATCGAATTTATAAGTGACGGTGCTGTGGGTAAAGCCCTTGCATATTACAGAACTTCGGACGAAGAGTGTATCCTCGCGGCATTCAATCCTACAGACAAAGATCTGACGATCCCGGTAAAGGAAAGTTCAAAAGAACTGATTTATTCAACAGGCGAGAAACCTGAGTTTTCAAACGGTCAATGTCTCATTAAGGCTGGTTCCGCTTTCTGGGCTATAATATCGCGATAAAAGCTTCGATAATACAATGACAGCTACGGTTTCAATATAAAACTAACGGCAGAGAGGATTTAAAATGACCAACACAGAACTTAAAAACATCTACTTCGGAGCATACAGCTTTGAAGAAACGGCCGACGGATGGCTTCAGGCATTCCAGTATACCAAAGAGCAGATGGAATACTTTAAGGGCGCTTTTGATTTCTGGTATGACAGATGCATGGCAACCACCGCCAAGACACTTGAATTTGTAACTGAGGCCACAAAGTTTTCTTTTGACTACAAATTCATATGGACGGGCTCCGAAGACTCTTTTGAGCTGATGATCGACGGCCTTATCAACAACATAATCTATGTAAAGGACATCGAAAAAGAAGGTTCGATCGAATGGGAACTTCCTGAGGGTAAAAAGAACGTCGTTGTCTACCTGCCTTCGGATGCGACGGTTTTAATACGTAATTTTGAGATCAACGCGGATGTGCAAAGACCTCCCAAGAACGAGCGTGTGCTGTGGCTCGGAGATTCGATCACCCAGGGATTCGGACCTTTAAGATCCGGCCAGACATATGTAAGCGTTGCAAACCGCATCTTAAACTACGACATCATCAACCAGGGTATCGGCGGTTATATCTATGACAAAAAATCGCTTATGAAGATGGAAGGATATACACCCGATAAGATCATAGTTGCTCTCGGTACCAATCAGTTCGGCGCCGAAACCATGAGGGATGTTGAAGAATATTATGAAGTGCTGACGGGAATTTACGGGACTAAGATCCCGATCTTATGCATATCACCGCTGTGGCGTGGCGATATTCCCGAAGGGATCCCCACTCTTATAAAGTTTTGCGAAAACGTCAAAAAGATCGCGGGATCGTATCCCAATGTAAAAGTGATCGACGGATTTACGCTCGTACCCCATCTTCCGGAATATTTCCTTGATAACCTCCATCCCAACGGTCTGGGTACCGAGGTTTACGGCAGAAATCTTGTTGAAGCAATCAAAAAGATCGGTTTTTGATAAGGAGGATTTTAAATGGAGAGATCAAAAGTATATTTTACGGATTTCAGAACCGTACTCGGAGTCAGCTTAACAGCCAAATTACAGAAACTGATAAAAATGGCAGGGATAACGGGCATAGACATGAACGGCAAGTTCGTGGCCATCAAGATGCATTTCGGTGAACTCGGAAACCTTGCATATCTAAGACCCAATTACGCCAAAGCCGTTGCGGATGTGGTAAAAGAATGCGGCGGACTTCCGTTTTTAACGGACTGCAATACTCTCTATCCCGGAAGCCGCAAACATGCGCTTGAACACCTTGACTGTGCAAATATAAACGGTTTCAATACCGTTACCACGGGCTGTCAGATCATAATCGCCGACGGTTTAAGAGGAACCGACGATATCGCCGTACCGATACCTAACGGCGAATACTGCAAAGAGGCATATATCGGAAGAGCCGTTATGGATGCCGATATCGTGATCTCACTCAACCACTTTAAAGGACATGAACAGGCAGGTTTCGGCGGAGCTATCAAAAACATCGGTATGGGCTGCGGAAGCCGTGCCGGTAAAATGCAGCAGCATAACAGCGGACATCCCCATGTCATCACCGAACTTTGTAAGGGTTGCAGAAGGTGTGCCAGGGAATGTGGCTCCGATGCCATAGTTTATGAAGGCAACAAAGCACGTATCGATACCGAAAAATGTAAGGGCTGCGGCAGATGTATCGGAGCGTGTGCTTTTGACGCAATAGAAAATGACAACTGGAATGCTCCTCAGCTCCTTGGTTGCAAAATGGCCGAGTACACTTCAGCTGTCATCAGCGGAAGACCCAATTTCCATATAAGTCTCATAACCGATGTTTCTCCGAACTGTGACTGTCACGGAGAAAACGATGCCCCCATCCTTCCCGATATCGGAATGCTTGCTTCTTTTGACCCTGTTGCGCTCGATCAGGCGTGCGTCGATCTTTGTCAGAAAGCCGAACCTATCAGAAACAGCCAGCTCGGTGACAATATGGCAAAAGAACACTTCCACGATCACGGAGATGTATGGCACAACAGTAATCCTAATGTTTCATGGGCGGAAACACTTGAACATGCCGAAAAGATCGGTGTCGGTTCAAGAGAATATGAACTTATCACTATGAAATAACTGTTTTTTCGATCCAGCGGATGGCTCTTTCGGGCCATCCTTCCATACACATTCCTTCGCCGTCCGCGAATCCGTGTCCGCCGTCGGGTCCGACCTCAAGCCTGCACGGGATTCCGGCTTTTTCAAGCGATGCGGCAAGATTTTTGGAATGTCTGGGATTAACAAGTTCGTCTTTATCGGAAACAAATATAGCTGTTGCGGGAAATCCCTCTACATGCAGAGGGATTTCAAAGCAGCTGTTGCATGCTTCTTCCATGGTACATCCGACTCCCGACCTTGCAAAAGAATCTTTGTCCCCGTCGTACCAGTCTTCTTTCTGCTCATTCATCAATCTGTAAGAAGTTACGGGATAGACCGGGATGCAAGCCTTAGGTTTACTGATACCATAAGCGGTGTATCCCTTTTCGGTATTCCAAAGACAGATGAGATATCCGCCGGCGGAAAAGCCGCAGGTTATATATCTGTCGGGATCTACATGAAAATTTTCCTTATTCTTCTTTATCAGTTCAAAGGCCTTTGACATATCTTCCATCGCGCACAAAGCCGTAGCGTCAACGTCTACGCGATATGTCAGTATAAAAACATGATATCCCAGTTCGTTATAGATACGGGCGATAGGCCATCCTTCGGTAAGATTCCATACATTTACAAATCCGCCACCGGGTACCAGAAAGATATAGGGCCTGTTGTCGGCTTCTTTGTCATCGGACGGAAAATGAACGAGATTTACGCCTTCTTTGTCGGGATCTTTACGGCATTCCTCATCGGAATACAGTTTGTAATAATATTGTCCCCTTGAAGCGATCTCAAAAAGTCTTGTAAAACCGCGCTCGAGATTACGCCAGCCCATATCGTCCGCGATC
>CACYCC010000210.1 GCA_902772805.1 uncultured Lachnospiraceae bacterium
CAGGGAACCATCCACGGTTCATGGTGGGATATAGGTAAGGTTATCGCAACCGATATCGGCGAATCCGACGGTTCCGACGCAGGCCTTAAGGCAGCACTTCAGAAGTACGAAGACACCATCGCTGCACTCTTTAACATGACAACAGATGAAAAAGAAGCATTCAGCGTTATCGGTTCTATCGCAGGTGACGGCTGGTCGATCGATATTCCCATGACACGTTCCGCAGAGGTTGGTAACTTCTGGTATACAGATGCCATCAAACTTACCGCAGGCGAAGAGTTCAAGGTTCGTCAGGGCGGTTCATGGGATGTTAACTACGGCGCAGACGGAACGATCAACGGACCCAACGTAGTAGTTGAAGAAGACGGATATTACTTCATTAAGTTATCGGTTAACGATGACGGTTCCGAAGGTATCATCACTCTTGAAAAGAACAGCTACGTAAACGGCTGGACAGTTATCGGTACCGTATCGGGCACCAACTGGGATACAGATTTTGAAATGGCAGTTCAGGATGACGGAACAACCTTCAAGTCTGTTGACAAGTTCGACATGACCGCAGGTACTGAGTTCAAGGTTCGTCAGGGTCACAACTGGGACGTAAGCTACGGCAACGGAACAGAAAACTATGTGGTTGACGCAGACGGTTCATATACTGTAGTATTTGATTCAACAACAGGTACTGTTACGCTCGAATAATTACGGGTGATTTTTATCGGGTTGGGACCGTTGTGGTTCCAACCCGTTATTTTCCTAAGTCAGGAATGGGAGGGTTACAAATGAAGAGCGGCTTCTTTAATTCTTTAAAGAACGAGTTTAAGGACTTTGGAACGTCCTTTGTCCGCGGCAACTGGAAAACCAAGCTTTCCTTTGTTGTCATGGGAGCCGGCAATCTGTTTTATAAGCAGATAGTGCGCGGGCTTGCTTTCCTCGGCATCGAGGTACTTTTCTTTATCTATCTTTTTAACGGACTCGGCGGAGAGAGCGGTATGTATTGGATATCCATGCTGCCTTCACTGGGCAAGACAGGCCCCGGTGAGGTTTACGACGAGTTTTACGATCAGTACGTTTACGCTTACAACGACAATTCATTCCAGATACTTTTATACGGAGTTTTAACGATCTTTTTGATCGTAGCCTTCATCGGCGCATGGCGCATGAACATTAAGCAGGCATACGGTAACCAGCTTCTTAGCGAGCGCGGCAAAAAGATCAATAAATTTTCTGATGACGCAAAGTCTTTGGTGGACGAGAACTTCTACAAGACACTTCTTGCTCTTCCTTTGACCGGTATCATCGTATTCATGGTGCTTCCCATCGCGTTCATGTTCTTGGTTGCATTTACCAACTACGACGGAACTCACGACGGATATGTTACCAACCTTTTCCACTGGGTAAAGTTTAATAACTTTAGAGCACTGTTTTCTTTCGGCGCTTCGGGCTCATACGGAAAAGTATTCGTGGGCATACTCGGATGGACTCTCATCTGGGCATTCCTGGCAACGTTTTCCAACTACTTTTTGGGAATATTCGTTGCAATCATGATCAACAGAAAATCGATAAAACTGAAAAAGATGTGGCGTACGATCTTCGTACTTACCATAGCGATCCCTCAGTTTGTCTCACTTTTGTACGTTTCAAAAATGTTTGATAAATCCGGTATCATTAACGGATTGCTGCTTAAGTGGCACTGGATATCCACTGCATACGATTTCTGGGGTCATCCTTTCTCGGCAAGACTTCTTGTGGTACTTATCAATATTTGGATCGGTATTCCTTACCTTATGCTCATCGCAACAGGTATTCTTCTTAACATACCCGAAGACCTTTACGAGGCGGCAAGGATCGACGGAGCCAATCCGATCCAGCAGTTCAGATATATCACAATGCCTTATATGCTCTTTGTTACCGGTCCTTACCTTCTTACAAGTTTCACCGGCAACATGAGTAACTTCAACGTTATCTACCTTCTTTCGGGTGGCGGTCCCACCAACTCTGCGGCAAGTTCCGCAGCCGGAAGTGTAGGTTATACAGACCTTTTGGTAACGTGGCTGTTCAAGATGACCACGGGTGCTGAATCACAGTACTACATGGCGTCAGTCATCGGTATCGTTATCTTCGTTGTGGTATCTACGGTAACACTCATCGTTTACAATCTGTTACCGTCAGTCAGAAATGAGGGGGATATGTCATGAGCATGAGAGGAAAAAGAATCTTAACAGATGTTATCATCTACATCGTCCTTGTTCTTATGAGCATCATATGGCTTGCACCCTTTGTATGTATCGTTCTCCAGTCATTCAGAGTAGAGAACACATGGCAGGTCGGATATGTTGTTCCCAAAGTATGGGGCTTGGACAACTACATAAACATACTCAGTACAGACTTTGTAAAGTGGTATTCAAATACCTTTATCATGGCGCTGGTTGTTTCTGTACTTCAGACGATCATCGTTTTATGTATGAGCTACACACTTTCGAGATTCCGTTTCAAGATGCGTAAGCCTTTGATGAAGTTCATGCTTGTTTTGGGTCTCTTCCCCGGAATGCTTACCATGATCATCCTTTACAGAGTATTAAAGGACTTAGGTCTTACGATGGAAAATGCGGTTCCCGGTTTGATCCTGGTTTACATCGCTTCCTCCGGTATGGGTTACTACATTTCGAAAGGTTTCTTCGATACCATTCCCATGTCCCTTGACGAGGCAGCCAGAGTGGACGGTGCGAACCGTTTGCAGGTGCTCATAACCATGATCGCACCCCTTTCCAAGTCCATCGTAATCTACTCGTTGCTTTGCGGATTCATGGGTCCCTGGGCGGACTTCATCTTCGCGAAATACATTTCCTTTAACACCTCGGCCGGAATGAACGTAGCCGTCGGACTTAATTCATGGCTTTCAAAAGACATGATCGCCACCAGATACACCATGTTCTGTGCGGGCGGTGTCCTGGTAGCCATACCGGTAACGCTTCTGTTCATGTTCTTCCAGAAGTACTACGTAGCCGGTGTTACCAACGGATCGGTTAAGGGTTAACAATTTGACTTTAAACGCAAAAGAGGCAGGAATTATTCCTGCCTCCGTTTTTTACATTATAATACTGTTATTCTTTGGCACAAAACGGCGATTCGTAGAGTTTACCGTGCACGAAGTGGTTGTATGAACGGCAGCCGCCGGCACAGTATTCGCCGACAGCACACTCGGCACACTTGCCGATTAAAAGCTCCTTTGAAAACTTTCGGTTGTAAGAAAACGCGTCGGGATCTTCCCAGATGCTTCTAAGTGAGCGTTCGCGAAGATTGCCTTCGTTGAACTTCTCGTCGTACAGCGATTCACAGCCTCTGACGTTACCGACACTGTCTATGCCGATCGCCGACAGCCCGGCGCTGCAGCCTTTGAAATAAGCTCTGCCGCTTAAGTTGCCTCGAAG
>CACYCC010000211.1 GCA_902772805.1 uncultured Lachnospiraceae bacterium
TGAAGCCAGAAAAGCCGAAGCCAAAGCGGCCAAAAGAAAAGTTAAAGTCGGAAGCATCATAGAGACTTTGATCGGTCTTATCATAGCAGGTGTATTTATAGCGGCCATTGTAATGGGTATTTACAATTCGGCCACAACGGTTTCTCCCAAGGATGATTTCAGCGCATGTCTTACGGAAGACGGATATGTAAAAGGCGCAAATCTTTCATCGGTCAAGGATCTCGGTCTTGAGGGCCTGACGATAAACCGTGCGGACATAGATTATTCGGATGATAAGGTTCAGGCAGACATCGACAGCATCCTTAACAGTGCAGCATATCAGGATTCCGACGCGTCTCTTACCGTTAAGGACGGAGATACCGTTAACATCGATTATGTGGGATACATTGACGACAAGGCATTTGAAGGCGGCAGTTCCGACGGACAGGGATACGATCTTGTGATCGGTTCGGGTTCTTTTATAGATGACTTTGAACAGCAGCTTATCGGTTCCCATCCCGGTGATCAGGTGGAAGTTAATGTTACATTCCCCGACGATTACACAAACGATCCTTCCAAGGCGGGACAGGATGCCAGGTTTGATGTTACCATCAACTCGATCCGTGTGGTTCCCGAACTTACCGATGACTTCGTAAAAGAACATCAGGCTGACAAGGGCTCGACCGTGGAAGAACTTCGTGCGTATTTTAAAGAAAAGGGTACGGACGAGAATCTCACGAATTACATTTCCAATTATATCAATGATAATGCCAAGGCTTCCGTTCCCGGCAAGTATTTAAAGAACGTTTCGGAAACGTTATATTATGCCGAGGATCAGAATTACCAGTACATGAATTCTTATTATCAGTATGCGTACGGTTATTCTCCTTACAGCGATTTTTACAGTTTTGTGGGAAAGAAAGCAGCTGATTATCAAAAAGATTTAAGAAAGCGTGCAAAAGATATCGCCGAGGCTAACCTTACATACGAAGCGATCTTTAAAAACAAAGGTCTTACGATCTCCGATGAAAACTATGCCGAAGCATATGATCTTTGCGGCGGAGAAGGCAATACCTTCGGAGAACCTTATGTAAAACAGACAGCACTCAAGAATGCTGTAATGGAATATCTCAAGGGCGTTGTCACAGTTCAGTAATTCTTAATAAAATCATAATGAGGGACGGGCGTTTTACCCGTTCCTTTTTTATATCAAAATAGTTATAATGTGATAATAGGGTTCAAAGGTTATAAATCGATTATGCTCGCATAAATCGTGTTGGAGAATTATATGGCTAATGATGTTCTTGAACGAATCGAATATGAAAGTCCCGAATACCATATGATGGTAAAGTTTATGGAGATGGACGCCGATTACAAAAACTCTGAAGCTGTTGTTAAAAAGTTCAGGGAGATGATCGTGCTGGTCGTCAATAACGGTGCTCTTCGTATCATTTCCGAAAATGAAGCCGTTAACGTGAATGCGGGCGAAGGAATACTTATAAACTGTAATATTCCCTTCAAGATGCATCTTGCCTCTTCCGAGGCGTGCGGATTTTACTGTATAGCCTGTGATATAAGATTTATCATGCCCGAGAGGTTTCTTTATCAGAAATATGCTATTCCGCTTGTCACCAAATCGGGGTTAAGGCTTTTTAAGCTTACCGAGGAGACGATGCTCGAGGAAAGCATTTTGGAGGCCTTAAACCGAGTGGTTGCGGCAAATCTCGTCAAAAAACCGGGTTATGAGCTCATGACAAGAAGCTTGTTAAGTACCCAGTGGATCGAGCTTATGGAATATGCATCAAGCCGTAAACCTGCTTTCAGCGGCAGAAACGTTCCTTCATCCGATGAGAAGCGTGTGGAAGCCGCAGCCGAATACATAGCCGAAAATTACAGCGATATAGTAACGCTTGACGATATCGCGTCTCACATACATCTTTCAAACAGTGAATGCTGCAGATGCTTTAAACGCGTACTGGATAAATCGCCGATGGAATACCTGATGGAATACCGTGTGTACAGTGCGGTCAAACTCCTTTACAAAGCGCCAGATTCTTTTGAGTCGATCGCGGATCTGGGATTTATCACGGGATTTAACAACCCGAGCTATTTTAACAAGGTATTTAAGAGGTTTATGCAATGTACACCGACCGCATACCGCAAGATGTTAAAAGAAGATATCCGGATGGCGGAGCGGCTTTACATTAACATTCAGGAAGGAATCACTGTCATATGACAACCGAGGAACTTTACCTTAAACTTGAGGATCCCGAATATTTCAGAGAAAATCTCGTCGATGCTCATTCGGATCATTTCTTTTACGAGAATATAAACGACATTCTTAAGATGGAGAACATGCCGCTTAAACAAAGTCTGAACGGTGAGTGGCTGTTTAAATATTCAAACAACCTTTCCGAAAGACCCGAAGATTTTTACAAGCCGGGCTTTTCGTATGACGGGTTTGACAGGATCACGGTCCCCGGAAATATAGAGACACAGGGGTACGGGATAAGACAATACGTCAATGACGAGTACCCGTGGGCTGCAGCTGAGCCTTTAAAATCGGGTGAGGTATCGAGAGAGGACTCGCCTGTCGGAAGTTATGTGACCAAATTCATCTTAAACAAAGATCTTAAAGGACACCGTGTGTTTATATGCTTTGCGGGCGTTCAGTCGGCATACAGGCTCTTTGTGAACGGGGAGTATGTATGTTACAGCGAGGATTCTTTTACCCCCAGCGAAAGTGAGATCACGGGATATTTAAAAGACGGCGATAACACCGTCTGTGTTGAAGTATACAAAAACTGCTCGGGTACATGGCTTGAATGTCAGGATATGTGGAGGTTTTTCGGCATTTTCAGGGAAGTATATCTCTACGCGATCCCCTCAGCTCACGTATGGGACATCCAGACCGAGTGCGATTACGATCATGAAACACGGGAAGGATCTTTTAAGGCGCTTGCGCGTATAGAGGGTGATGCCGGATATGCGCTTGCCGATGTCATCGACAAAAACGGTAAAGCAGTTCTGTCGCTTGAGAGCAGGGTCCTTAACAAAGACGGCAGCAAATACACATGTTTTCAGGGAAAGATCCCGAATGTCCGGCCCTGGAGCGCAGAAATACCCGATCTTTACACATTAAGAGTCGTTTTGATCGCCTCTACAGGAAATCCTGTCGAATATTCGATTACCAAGATAGGATTTAAGCGCGTAACGATAGAAGACGGTGTTCTTAAGATAAACGGAAAAAGGATCGTATTAAACGGCGTAAACCGCCATGAATTCGATGCCTTGACGGGTCGTGCGTTAAGTCTTGAGGACATGTTAAGGGATATCAAGAATTTCAAAAAGAACAACATCAACGCCGTACGTACATGTCATTACCCCAATCAGTCCATTTGGTACAGATTGTGCGATGAATACGGCATTTACATGATCGATGAGACAAACATCGAAACTCATGGGTCGTGGAGCTATTCGGGTGACGGACCGTATCATCATCCGCTTCCGGGCAGCGACCCCAAGTGGACCGGTGCCGCATTGGACAGGGCCAACAATATGTTAAGGCGTGACATCAATCATGCCGCAGTCATAATGTGGAGTCTTGGAAACGAAAGTTTCGGCGGCGAGAATTTCATTAAGATGCACGATCATTTTAAAAATGTCGATCCCACAAGGCCCGTTCACTACGAGGGCGTGTGTCATGACCCGTCAAGCAGTGATGCCACCGATATCGAATCGATGATGTATGCACACCCCGAATTTATCAGGGAACATTTATCAAGTCATCAGCCAAAGCCTTTTGTGTTGTGCGAATACATGCACTCCATGGGCAATTCGACCGGAGGACTCAAACTCTACACCGATCTTGTGGATGAGTTTGAACAGTATGCGGGCGGATTTATATGGGATTACATCGATCAGGCCGTATACAGGGACGGCAAGGATTCACCGCTTTGCTACGGCGGTGATTTTAAAGATCGTCCCAACGACGGCGCATTCTCCGGAGACGGAATAGTATTTGCGGACCGTACGGATTCTCCCAAGATCACCGAGGTTAAACAGCTTTATGCGCCTGTAAGGCTTTATCCCGAAGCGGGCGGAGTAAGTGTTGAAAACAGGTTTCTTTTTAAAGATCTTTCGTCATATTATGTTGTATTTACGATAGATACCGACGAAGACAGGATATACAGAAAGGTCTATGATGACATTAACTGTCCGCCCGGTGAGAAGATCTATCTCATGAGCGGATTTGAAGGTGAACTTTCCAAGGAATCCGATCATGTCATCAAGGCTGTCATCTGTCAAAAAGAAAGTACCAGATGGGCCGAGGCGGGATACGAAGTTTCTTTTGGCGAAAAATGCATATTTGCGGATACCAATCCCGTTGCCTTGTTTGACACCGAAAAGACCGGATTTAAACATGTCGCTGACAGCTCAAAAGCAAAAGGCGTGGATACGGGTAGCTTAAAAGCCGAATTCGGTATATATTCAAACGGTCCCAGGAAATTTAATCTTTCGGGCAAAGAGTATTTTGAAAAAGCACCTGTTCCCGTATTTTTCAGGGCTTTTACGGATAACGATCTCGGCTGCGGATTTAACAAAAAGACCGCACTCTGGCATGCATCTACGCTTTATCAGACCTGCAAATTTGCCGATTTTGATGTAAGAGACAACGTAGCAACCGCCATATATGATTTTAATTCGGTCATGGATCTCAGGATCTGGGTGAGAGTCACATACCGGGTTTATGCCTCGGGCGTGATGTCGGTGACCTTAAAGTACCGGGGAATAGGCGGACTTCCGGAAATACCGTTGATCGGACTTGAGTTTAAACTCGATAAGTCGCTTGAATATGTTAAGTACTTCGGCAAAGGACCCGATGAAAACTACTGTGACAGAAACAACGGCACAGCGATGGGAATATACAAAACAAAAGTAAGTGACAATCTGACTCCGTACTTAAGACCTCAGGAATGCGGTAACCGTACGAACGTAAGATGGATCGAGCTGACCGACGAGGAAGACGAAGGCTTACTGTTTGCGGTCGATAAGGGTGTGATAGAAGCATCGTTTTTACCGTGCAGTGCTTACGAACTTGAAAATGCAGGTCATGCGTATGAACTGCCGGACCGTAATTACACATGGTTAAGGCTTCTTATAGCAAACACGGGTGTAGGCGGCGATGACAGTTGGGGTTCGCCTGTTCATCCCGAATTTAAACCCGATCCTTCCAAGGATTATGAAATGACGATAGTCATAAAGAAAATATAATATCAGTGCCCGGGCACGGAACGGAGAATCATATGAAAGTATTAGTTACCGGAGTAAAGGGACAACTCGGTTTTGATGTGGTAAATGAGCTTAACAAGCGCGGAATCACATCGATAGGTGTCGATATCGATGAGATGGATATTACCGATCCCGCAAGCGTTAAGACTGTGATCGGCGAAGCCGCTCCCGATGCGGTGATCCACTGCGCAGCTTATACGGCTGTCGATGCGGCGGAAGATAACGAGGATCTTTGCAGGAGAGTAAACAGAGACGGAACACAGAATATAGCGAACGTCTGCAAAGAACTTGACTGTAAGATGGTGTATATCAGCACCGACTATGTCTTTGACGGCGAGGGAACCCGCCCGTGGGAACCCGACGATAAGCAGACGCCGCTCAATGTTTACGGACAGACCAAATACGAAGGTGAGCTTGCGGTCATGAACACGCTCTCCAAATATTTTATCGTGCGTATCGCGTGGGTATTCGGCATAAACGGCAAGAATTTTGTAAAAACCATGTTAAACCTTGCAAAGACTCACGATAAGCTTACGGTGGTCAACGATCAGACGGGTTCGCCTACCTACACCTACGATCTTGCAAGACTTCTGGTCGATATGGTCCTTACCGACAAATACGGTATCTATCATGCAACAAATGAGGGGTTCGTTACATGGTATGATTTTGCCTGCGAGATATTTAAAACAGCCGGCGTGGATATAGAGGTTCTTCCGGTGCCTTCATCGGAATATCCCACCAAGGCCAAGCGTCCTTCAAACTCCAGGATGAGTAAGGATAAGTTAAAAGAAAACGGATTTGAGCCGCTTCCGACTTGGCAGGATGCGCTTAAACGTTATATCGCCGAGCTGAACGCGTAATAACGGAGAAGTGAAAATGACGATCCGGGGTTCTGAAATGGGTTATATGATAGCAAGAACGGAAATGAGAGGAAGAGATGAATAAATTTGCAAAAGGTTTTTATATTGCAACACTGATAGTGATACTTTTGATAGGTACTATCATTTTACTGGCGATACCGATCTCCAAGAAGTTTAAAGCTGCCTTGGGCAGCGACAAAGACAACACATCGGTATCGGTAAGCACCGATGTCGCAGGAATAAGTACCGATACCTCCGATACCGATCTGACAGCCGAACAGATGCTTGAGAAGTTAAGGCAGGAACAGGGCGATCCCAACAACGGAGAAGGCACTTCAAGCAAGTCGATCGACGATGTGACCGACAAGGATGAGAAACAGCCGATACCGAACCCTCAGGCAGGCAATCCGGGGCCTACGGAAGTAACCTGGGAATATCCTGAAGGACTCGATATAAGCGGACATCCGATCTTATCGGACTATGAAGTTTTCTTTATAGGAGACAGTATCTTTACAACCAATGACGGATCGGGCACTTCGGTTTCAGAATATTTTTCGTACTATAACGGTGCCAAAGTATATAATCTGGCACGTGAGGGAATGCCTGCAGGACTGGCTGCCAATGATTTCCTGCCACTCCCCGAGGCAATAGATGCATTTATGGGAGAGTATGAGACCAAACAGTACGGGGCCGGAATATTTGACCGAGAGATCTACAACTACGTGCACGACGATCATACGGGCAAAAAGCATATTGCGATCATAAACTGCTGCATCAACGATTATTCGTTTGACGGTGAAGTTACGGGAGATATCAACGATCCCAACAACTATATGGGAGGACTTAAATACGCGGTCGACAATCTGAAAAACAAATATCCCGATATATTTATCCTCCTGATGACACCTTATGATTACACCGCATATAACAGAGGTACTGAACTTAATCCGAAGGGCAATCAGCAGGGTACATATATAAATGCAATGCTTGATTTTGCCAATGCCTACAATATTCCCTGGGTCGATATGAGAAGCAAGACTTCGTTTGCCGAATCAGCCGAAACTCTTTTGCAGCCCGACGGTCTTCACCCGACTGCAGAAGGCTGTCGTATTATTGCCGAGGTACTAAGTAAGGAGATAGGACAGAGAGTCGGAAGATTACCCGAATAACAGCAGAAAGTACTTACATTTTTCGTAAAAATGTGTTATTATAACATCAAATCCGCCTTTGACGGATAGTTGTGCAACAATTCGGAAAGTGAGGTACTCATGTTTGAAATCAATGAATTCGTGATCCATACGACCGGTGGCATTTGCCAGGTTACAGATATTGCGCCCCTTGATATGCCGGGTGCAGACAAGGATCGCAAATACTATTTTCTTGTTCCGATCAAAGCCCGCGGATCTCGCGTTTTTGTGCCTATCGACAACACAAATGCGATCAGAAGGGTCATGACCGACGAGGAAGCATGGGAACTCATTGATGAAATCCCCGGCATCGAAGAGCTGCAGGTGGATAACGACAAGATACGTGAGGCCAAATACAAAGAGGCTATCAAGAGCTGTGACTGCAGAGAACTCATAAAGATCATCAAGAATCTTTATTCACGCAGGTTAAAACGTCTCGAAGAAGGCAAAAAGAGTACCGCCACGGACGATAAATACTTTAAGATCGCCGAGGACAATCTTTTCAGCGAGATAGCATTCGCCATTGGCAAGAACAAAGACGAGATACCGGACGTGATCGCATCGCGCATCGGATCGATGTAATACGATAACAATTGAAAACAGCACCTATATCAATATGATATGGGTGCTGTTTTTTGTTTAACTATCCTTATGCTATCGTGTAGGTCGTTCCTTCGCGGGTGTCTTTAAGCGTGATACCTTTGGAGGCGAGTTCGTCGCGGATTGCATCGGCGGTCGCGAAGTCTTTGTTTTTCTTGGCTTCTTTGCGCTCTTCGATCTTTTTAAGGATATAA
>CACYCC010000212.1 GCA_902772805.1 uncultured Lachnospiraceae bacterium
GCGGCAAGGAACTTCCATGGAACTATCCTTACGGAAAATGTGAGGACTGTTATTTTATATAATGCCTGCCGATTTAAGCCCGGAATTTAAAACTTTCAACCTGTCATGAAATTGCCCGTAAAAATCCGCTTTTTTATCGTATGACGGTTCGTAAAATACCCTGATCGGCAACCATGACAGGTGTTTTTTGATCTTTTCATCATCCGTTTGATCTGCTTTTTCGGTCAGGCCTTTTAAAACGGCGTGCCATTCTTTTATAAATCCTTCGTATCTGTCTAGCTCGGTTATCCCAAGCCAGTCACTTACCCGGACAGGTCCTTTGACGGGATGATCGCATTCGTTTACCTGCAATATGTATCTGAAATCACCGTTTTCATCGTAGAGCCGCCCGAGAGGGAAAAGCCTGCAAAATCCGGGACGCAGTTTGTGTATGGTGCATCTGCCGTTTTCGTCTAACAACGTACAGCCGCCGGATCCTTCATCTATCATGATATTCGGAAGCACGAGGCCGTCCACAAGCCTTATCTCGATCTCGCGTTCCATCATTTCGGCAAACGATCTGCCTGTAGCGATATTTAAGTTATATATGTCAAGGGGATCGAGTATTATCGTATCACCGACGGTCCTGCAGCATTCGCTGCATCCCGCACAGGAATCGCACGGAACGATAACTTCGTCGTTTCCTTTGTATAATCTGTTGTCGGTCACTTTTGACAGATCGATCTCACGTAACATATCGTCTCCTTTGAACGGGCTGTATTTTTGCGGTACTTTGCCGTAATACCGCAAATCCAAGTATACTCATTTAACGGGCGGGTTGCAATCGTGCAGGTGGGAGCCGCCCGTTTTTTTCTTTATTATGTGTAAAATTGCTTTAGTATGGTAAAAAGTTTTAAAAAGTGATACAATAAATTACCTATATCTTGAGATTGAAACGCACAGTGGTTTGTACTTTCTTATAAAGGCGGGAACTTTATGGTTTGGAACATTCAATTTCAGATCGCGGCGCTTGCGCTGACTCTGGTTATCGGCGGAATGTGCCTTGGACAGAAAAGGCTTAATTTCGCATCCGAGACGGCTTTTATACGTCTCATGATCGCAACGCTTGCAAGTATCATTCTTGATATCCTTTCGATAGTTGCGATCAACTTCAGAGAATCGCTTCCTTCGTTTATCGTTCAGGCAGCATGCGAAGCTTACCTTCTTTCGATCGTAAGTGTGGCATGTTTTTCGTCATGGTTTGCCGTTGCCGAGGTCAGTTACAAGATAAGGCCTTTCTGGCGCAATATCACGATCATTCCCCTTATCGTTGAGCTGGCGGTTTTGTGCATTTTTAAAACCGATATATATGTAAATGTCGATGACAGTATAATCTACACCGAAGGCACAACGGTCCTGGTCACATATGTATTCACCGCCATTCATATTTTCACAACTCTTCTGATGGTGATCGTTGAAAAGAAATCGATCCGCCAAAGACGAAGAATGGCAGTTTATTCGTGGCTCATCACATGGGCGGTTGCCGGCATCATTCAGTTTTTTGCCAACGAACTTTTGCTTGTTTCTTTCATAATGGCCGTAGCCCTCGTGGTAATGTACTGCAGACTTGAAAACCCCGAATATCATCTCGATTATATCGATAATGTATTTAACAAAAAGGGCTTTCATATGCTGATGGAAGAAAAT
Source organism: uncultured Lachnospiraceae bacterium (assembly GCA_902772805.1). Lineage (GTDB taxonomy): Bacteria > Bacillota > Clostridia > Lachnospirales > Lachnospiraceae > UBA1258. The sequence continues at coordinate 1,687 of CACYCC010000212.1, forward strand.
ATAAGATTCCATAGACATACACCTCTTGTAAGCATAGCCATCAGTAATTTAAATACGATCAATGAGATATTCGGCAACAGGACGGTTACCAAAGTAGTAAGCGAAGTTTGTACGTTTTTGCGGGATATTTCCGGTGTTACGGTATTCAGGCTCGAGGATAACCTCTTCTCGATAACCTATGAGCCGGGTAAAGATATCGACGGGCTTGTGGACAGACTTCGCAAGATATTTTCCCAGCCCTGGGAAGTTGATGAAACGCAGATACAGATCACCGCAGGTCTTTCATATCTTACCGATATATGCATATTTGACAATGTTGACGAACTTGAGGAGATAGTTCACTATTTTGCAACAGAGTCTAACAAACAGCTTGATACACCGCTGCTTATCGACAGTGAGGCACTTGCAAGACGTGACCGTGTACTTAAGACTCAGTATGCTCTTGAATGGGCGCTTGAAAACGATTCGGTTTTCGTATATTATCAGCCGATCTACAACGTAAAAGAAGGCAAGTTCTCTGCCATGGAGGCTCTGGTCAGGATCAAGGACGAAGAAGGCGAGATCATTATGCCCGGTGAGTTTATCGAATTTGCCGAAAAGAACGGTATGATCCTTAAACTCGGAGATATTGTATTCAGGAAAGTCTGTGAATTTATAAGAAATTCCAAGATCGAAGATTACGGCATAGAATATATCGAAGTCAATCTTTCGGTAGTTCAGTGTATGCAGGAGGATCTTGCCAAAGACTTTAAAAATATCATGGCCGAGTATCAGATAGCGCCTCACAGCATCAACCTTGAGATCACCGAAACGGCTGCCATCAATACGAAACTTACTCTTGAAAAGAACATGGACGATCTCATTGCTTACGGAACGTCGTTCTCGCTTGATGATTACGGAACCGGTTATTCAAACCTTACATATATGCTCGGCATGCCTCTTAAACTCATCAAGATAGACCGCAGTATCACGATAGCTTACGATTCTTCGGAAAAAGCACGCGTAGCTACCGAGTATACCGTTGATATGGTGCATAAACTCGGCATGCATATTGTTGTCGAAGGTATTGAGACCGAGGAACAGTATCTTAACTTCAAGCGCCTCGGCGTTGAATACATACAAGGCTATTATTTCTCGAAACCTCTTCCCAAGGAAAGAGTGCTCAATTACATTCAGGAATGGATGTAAATTTGTTATTGTTTCTGTTAAGAAATTTGTTGACACCGCGTTCTTTTTCGCTTAATATATCTTAGTGCGTGCAACAAACGTCCGTGTCCGGATTGTTGCCGCTTAACCCGTTATTTTGATAAAAATGGAGGTGTATAGTCTTGGCTAACATCAAATCTGCAAAGAAGCGTATCTTAGTAAACCAGACAAAGGCTGACCGTAACAAGTCGATCAAGTCTGCTGTTAAGACTGCTATCAAGAAGGTTTATGCTGCGATCGACGCTAATGACAGAGCAGCTGCTACCGAAGCGCTTGCAAATGCGATCTCTGCAATGGCAAAGGCTGAAGCTAAGGGCGTATATCATAAGAATACCGTTTCCAGAAAGGTATCCCGTATGACCCTTGCCGTTAATAAGCTTGCCTAAGCGCTTTAAACCATAAGCATAGAATAATTAAGAGAATCGTACCGTACCGTCATGCGATAACGATTCTCTTTTATTATACATGCATAGGCGATATAATAAATGTACCTAAACAAGAAACACTGAACCGGAGGATTCTTCGTGGACCGCGATCATATCAGGAATTTTTGTATAATTGCACATATCGACCATGGTAAATCCACACTGGCAGACCGTATCATTGAGATGACCGGTCTGCTTACGAGCCGTGAAATGCAGGCACAGGTGCTTGACAACATGGATCTTGAAAGAGAACGAGGGATCACCATCAAGGCCCAGACCGTAAGAACTGTTTACAAAGCCCGTAACGGCGAAGAATATATATTTAATCTTATCGATACACCCGGTCATGTTGACTTTAACTATGAAGTCAGCCGCTCGCTTGCGGCATGCGACGGGGCGATCCTGGTGGTGGATGCCGCTCAGGGTATCGAGGCCCAGACTCTTGCCAATGTTTATCTTGCTCTCGATCACGATCTTGATGTTTTTCCCGTTATCAATAAGATCGATCTTCCGAGTGCCGATCCCGATACGGTGGCTCATGAAATAGAAGACGTCATCGGGATAGAGGCTATGGATGCACCCCGCATTTCGGCCAAAAACGGTATAAATATCGAAGAAGTGCTCGAAGCGATCGTTAACAAAGTGCCCGCCCCGGACGGAGACGAAAAGGCTCCTCTTCAGGCACTTATATTTGACTCGCTTTACGATTCATACAAGGGTGTCATTGTGTTCGTGCGTATCAAAAACGGTACCGTAAAGCGCGGAACACCCATTAAGATGATGGCCACAGGTGCCACTGCGGAAGTCGTGGAAGTCGGATATTTCGGTGCGGGGCAGTTTATTCCGTGCGATGAACTGTCTGCCGGAATGGTAGGTTATATAACCGCATCGATCAAAAACGTAAGAGACACTGCGGTGGGAGATACGGTGACCAATGCCGAAAATCCTTGTAAAGAGCCGCTTCCGGGATACAAGAAAGTCCAGTCCATGGTATACTGCGGAGTTTATCCCGCAGACGGTGCCAAGTATCCCGATCTTCGTGATGCACTCGAGAAACTTCAGCTTAATGATGCATCGCTTTTCTATGAGCCCGAGACTTCGGTGGCACTTGGGTTTGGTTTCAGATGCGGATTTCTGGGACTTCTCCACCTTGAGATAATCCAGGAAAGACTTGAACGTGAATATAATCTCGATCTTGTAACCACGGCTCCCGGTGTTGTATACAGAGTTCACAAGACAAACGGTGAGATGATCGAGCTTACCAATCCCACAAATCTTCCCGATCCTTCGGAGATAGATTATATGGAAGAACCCGTTGTAAATGCCGAGATAATGGTCACCAAAGAATTTGTGGGCTCCATAATGGAACTTTGCCAGCAACGAAGAGGCCGTTATGTCAGCATGGAATATATCGAGGAGAACCGTGCGCTTATCCGCTACGTTCTTCCGCTAAACGAGATAATATATGACTTTTTCGATGCGCTCAAGAGCCGCTCGAGAGGTTATGCTTCTTTTGACTACGACCTTAAAGGATATGAAAGGTCGGAACTTGTAAAACTTGACATCCTCATCAACCGCGAGGAAGTGGACGCGCTTTCTTTTATCGTATTTAAAGACAGCGCCTATGAGCGCGGACGCAAGATGTGCGAGAAGTTAAAAGAAGAGATACCGCGTCATCTTTTCGAGATTCCCATTCAGGCGGCCATCGGCGGGAAGGTCATTGCAAGAGAGACCGTCAAGGCAATGCGAAAGGACGTTCTTGCCAAGTGTTACGGCGGTGATATAACACGTAAAAAGAAACTGCTTGAAAAACAGAAGGAAGGAAAGAAGCGCATGCGCCAGATAGGAAATGTGGAAGTTCCCCAGAAGGCGTTCATGAGCGTCCTTAAACTTGACAATGAATGATGCCGGAATGATCTATGTTCATATACCCTTTTGCGTGAAAAAGTGCGATTATTGCGACTTTGTTTCGGGGGTATGCGAAAAAAACGTTCAGGAAGCATATTTTAAGGCATTAAAAGAAGAAATTGTGAAAAGGTCGGAGTCTGCCCCGGACAAGCGGGTGGGCTCCGTTTTTTTTGGCGGAGGAACTCCCTCGATCGTTGATGCAGGCCGAATAAAAGACATTTTGGACCTTATACGCGTTCGATTTGAGATCGAAGATGACGCCGAGATGACGATCGAGGCAAATCCCAATTCGGTAACCTCGGATAAATTAAAAGTATATCGTGAAGCCGGGATCAACCGGATAAGTATAGGACTTCAGTCGTCCAAAGACGATGAATTAAAGACGCTCGGAAGAGTCCACACTTTTAAAGAGTTTCTTAAAACCTACGATCTTGTAAGAACTGCCGGATTTTCAAACGTAAATATAGATATCATGAGCGCCGTTCCGGGGCAGACGCTTGACTCATATCATGAAACGCTTAAAACCGTTGCAACGCTTAATCCCGAGCATATAAGTGCATACAGCCTTATAGTTGAAGAGGGGACACCGTTTTTCGAAAGATACAAAGACGGAGCGGGACTTCCCGATGAGGATACGGAGCGTAAGATGTATCACGATACCGAAAGCATACTTAAAGAGTACGGATATGAGAGGTATGAGATCTCAAATTACGCCCGCCCGGGATATGAGTGCAAACATAACATGGGTTATTGGACGGGCCGGAGGTACATGGGATTCGGCGTGGCGGCCGCTTCTTACGACGGATCGGGAAGAAGAACGAATACCGAAGATCTTAATGAGTATATTGGGGGAAATTGGGAACGGGAAACCATAGAACTGTCCGAAACGGATAAAATTGAAGAATTCATGTTTTTGGGACTTCGTATGACCCGCGGCATATCAAAAAGCGGATTTAAGGAAGCTTTCGGAAAAGATATTTACGACGTTTACAACGTTCAGATACAAAAACTTAAAGACCACGGACTCATTGTTGAAAGCGGCGAGCGTATATTTCTTTCGAAACTCGGGACGGATGTGGCCAATACCGTAATGGCAGAGTTTATGTTTTGATGATTGAATTTTCTTTACAATGTAAATTTCTCTCATTATACTATGATTAAGAGAAAAGGTGCTTAAACGATTAAGCACGTGATAACGGAGTCTGACGGCATGAAATTTGTGAACACCGAGAATCTTAAGACCGGAATGAGGATCGCGCGTCCCATATACAACAAGAAAGGCGTTCTTTTGTATGACCGTGATTCTAAACTGACCGAAGGCGCGATCTCGAGTATCAAAAATTTCGGACTTATAGGTATCTTTATTCTTGAACCCGCAGAGCCTTGTCCTCCCATGAGTGACGATGACATAGAATTCGAGCGTTTTCAGACCATTCAGGTCTACGCCATCGAAGAAGAACTGCGTGAGATCATCAACTCCAAGCGTACCAAAAAGATCGATATGATCGTGGCCGCCATAGTTAAGAGCTACGGACATCTTAATCATAAGATCAATTTTACCCAGAATTTAAGAAGCAAAGAAGATTTCGTATACAAACATTCTTTGAACCTTGCCATTCTCTGTGCTCTTATGTGCCATAAGATGAATGTTCCGGTCGAAGAATTCAACGACTGTATCACCGCATGCCTTGTTCATGACATAGGCAAGCTTATGATACCCGAC
>CACYCC010000213.1 GCA_902772805.1 uncultured Lachnospiraceae bacterium
GATACATCGCAATGCGGACATTTTACTACAAAACCGCAGTTACGGCAAGAAACAAAGCCCGCAAAGCCTCTCCTGTTTATAAAGAGCATGATCTGCTCACCGCGGGCAAGCCTTTCATTCATCTTTTCGGCAAGTGTCCGGGAAACGATCGACCTGTTCCCTTCGCGAAGTTCCTTTCTTAGATCAACGACGGTGACATTTGAAAGCCCGTTGCCGGTAGGTCTTGTATTCAATTCAAAAAGCTTGTATTCTCCGATCTCCGCTTTATAATAAGCGTCTATCGACGGTGTCGCCGATCCGAGCACAACCGCCGCACCCGATTCCCGTGCCAGTTCTATTGCAGTTTCACGCGCGTGATATTTCGGAACGGTCTCCGATTTATAGGTGTTTTCGTGTTCCTCGTCGATCACTATGACGCCGAGATTCTTAAAAGGTACAAACAACGCGGATCTTGGGCCTATCACTATATCGGCTTCACCGTTACGTGCCTTTTCGTAGCATTCGTATTTTTCTCCGTCCGACAGGGTGGAGTTCATGATGATGACTCGACCGGGAAATCTGTTGTAAAAGCGCATCATAGTCTGATATGTAAGTGCTATCTCGGGTATCAGTACTATAGCCTGCTTACCTCTTGATATGACATCTGCTATGATGCTCATATATACTTCGGTCTTACCTGAACCCGTAATGCCCCGGATAAGATATACGCCGGGTTTTTCATTGTCAAGATCGCTTTTTACAAAATCGACTATATTTCTTTGTTCATCCGAAAGAACGGGCGGTCTGACCGAAAAAGCATCGGGGACTTTGGTACCCGCGGCGGTATCCGAATCTATGATCTTTATAAACCCGTCATCAGCAAGTTTGTTTATCGTAGCATCCGCAATATGGAGTTTTTCGCTCACAACCCTCTTGGGTATCTGTTCTTCATCGCGAAGTGCCTGTAAAAGCCTTAATCTCGCGACTTTGTTGGTGCCCTCGATCTTTTTTGTCTCTTCGTCGATCGCATCGGTCGAAGCGATCCTTAAAACGGTTTTGGGGACCGCCTTCTTAACTCTCTTTTTGATCGGAAGAACGGTTTTTAAAGCCGCCGCAAAAGTCGAGCCGTAGTTTCTCTTTATCCAGGCCGCAAGCCGGATCCTGGAGTCATTAAGAGAAATGTCTTTTTCTTCTATACCGGCGATCTCCTTTACCTTATCCGCATCGTAATCGGATGTGTCGGCAAATTCGATCACCACGCCTTTACGTAGCGTATCACCTTTTCCGAAAGGCACATTGACCACACTGCCGATCGATATCTTACCTTTAAGTTCATCGGGAACCTTGTAGGTGTAGGGACGGTCAACATTTTCGTGAGATATGCTTATTATGATCTTTGCAAAATTACCGTTGTCCATATAAATGATTATACATCCGTTCCGTCATCTGTAACACTTCATCACAAGGCTTGCAGAATCCGTACCTTTGTAGGAATTGACGCTTAACCTGTAACATATATCAAGCTTTATGTTTACGCTCTGCCCGGAATGAAGCAGTGCTTTCTTGTCTTCGCCGTAAATACCCGCCACATGATCTTCAAGTTCCGTAAAGTCTCCGAAATATTTTATCTCATAAACTTTCCCGTCGGCATCGAGTACTTTGTAAGATGCGACATTGGCATTTTTACCGAATATCCTGCCCGAAAGAAACGTTACTCCCCTGCGTGCAAAGAGCGGTGCTTCAAATCCCGTACCAAAAGGTTCGAGTTTTTCGAGTTCTCTTGCAAGGTTAAGATCCGCGTATGCAAAAGGAAGCTCCATGTCGATCCTAAGCGTTTCCTTAAAGTCATCGGCGGTAAGAGCTGATTTTTCATTGATACGAGCCTTGAATTCTTCAAAATTCTCTCTCGGAAGCGACACTCCCGCAGCAAGCTTGTGTCCCCCGAATTTGCTCAGCAGTTCTTTTACGCCCGTGAGACCTTCAAACATGTGATATGCCTCAATACTCCTGCCGCTTCCTTTTAGGCCGTTCTCAGTCGGAGTAAACACAAATGCGGGATGGGAAAACCTCTCTCTTACACGCCCCGCGATTATGCCGGCAAGACTTTCATGACAGTCATCGAGCAAAAGAACGATCACGTCATCGATACGGTCTTTTGACAGCACCATGTCGATCGCCTTCTCGGTCTCTTTAATTGTCATGGCCTTACGGCTTTCATTAAGTTCTTTAAGCTCTGCTGCGAGTTCGCGGATCTTTTCGGGATCGCTTTCGGTAAACAGTTCAAGGGCTTTAAGAGAAGTATCGAGTCTTCCGCTTGCATTAAGGCAAGGGCCTATCACGAATCCGAGATGATAAACGGATAGCACCTTATCGCTCAGCCCGGTTTCTTCTATAAGGGCTTTAAGTCCACGGTTACGCGAGTGGTTCATGAGTTTAAGACCGTTTTTTACGATCGTCCTGTTTTCATCGGTAAGTTCACATACATCGCATACCGTGGCAAGTGCCGCAAACTCCGAGAGTTCAAGCATCATATCCGCATATTCTGAAGTGCCTTCAGCACCCCTTGCACGTGCAAGTGCCTCGATCACCTTGTAGGCAACGACCGCACCGCATATACCTTTGAAAGGATATGTGTCCTGCGGCAGTTTCGGATCGACTATGGCGTCCGCATCGGGAAGTATCCAGCGCTTTTCTCCGTCAAGTTCTTCGTAAGGAACCTCATGATGATCTGTGATCACCATGGTCATGCCAAGTTCTCCCGCATGAAGAGTCTGTTCTTTTGCCGCAATACCGTTATCGCAGGTTATTATCGTATCGACTCCCGCCGCATGGGCATCGTCGATAAGTCTTATATTGATGCCGTAACCGTCTTCTATCCTGTGAGGGATCGTGTAATCGCAATCCGCGCCGAGATATGTAAGGCCTCTAA
>CACYCC010000214.1 GCA_902772805.1 uncultured Lachnospiraceae bacterium
TCGCGCGCATAGGGCAGAATCTCGCCGGGACCCCAGGGCATTTTCTTAAAGGGTACAAGCTTTGCGGCACCTTTGATCCTTAATGTGATCAGTGAATCATTGGCCCATGAAGTCACGTAGTTGTACAGAACAAACGTATCGTTGTCGTAAGGGAACAGACTTATGTTTGCATCACCTTCCATTGTAAAGCCGTCGATCTCAAACTCTTTTCGAAGTCTTGAGAGCAGTTCCTTGGGAAGATTTCTTATCGTCGAGAAATTGTCCGGTATAGTCAACATCATCATCTGCCCGTCACCGTAGGTATCGCGGGAGAGAATCGTAAAGCTTTCTTCATTCTTAAGTCCCTTGCAGAGCGCTCCCCAGGTGGAGTTATTACGAAATTCCATGACAGGGAATGAGATCTCTTCGGACGCCGTTACAGTAGTCCATTTATTGAAGTGTTCCATTACAAAGTCTTTGGTAGATACGTGACGGTTTCTTAAACGGATCGAAGTAATGTCTTTAAGACCTCTTTCAAGTGTTTCTGCAACAAAACCGCTTGTAACTATCGCCTTACCGCCTGCCGCAACAAATTTTTTAAGCTTATCGACTATATCGGGATCGTATGCCGATGATGCGGTAAGCATTAATGTCTTTGCATTGTCGGGGAAGAACGGTGTGGTAACGATCGGGAAACCGTTCATGCCCAGGAAATCCTGTACATTGTCTTCGCCCTGTGAGGCATTGGGTATATAACAGGGTATTCCGACGGGAGTGCCGAGTTTATCCAGAAGTTCATCCAGTTTATCAAGCTGATGTCCGATGGAAGCCGCGAACAGTGAATCGTAAAGCGACTGGAAGCAGAACATCATGATCTCACGGGGCTTTGAAAAGGCGGTAAGATATGCCTGCTCAAGATAATACTCCATGATCTGACAGTCAAAGTTGTCGAACCATCCTCCGCCGTTACGTCCCGGTGCCATATCTTCCATATATCTCATAAGGGAATATGAGAGGTATCTCGGAAGGTGCTGATCCTGATGACGGGGATCTCTTGTCTCGGTTCCGGTATAGATCATGTCAAAGATCTCACGTTGACTAAGCGGGTCATAACCGGTTTCCTGGTATGATTCCATCCAGTTGGGATACTTGATCGTGATCTTTATGTCGGGATTTATGGCCTTTGCGGGTCCTATACCATATTTTTGCGATACATCATACATAAGAGCGGTGCGGTAAGCCTGCCAGCTGCCGTCGGTGATACCGTGCTCCTTGTTGTATTTTTCTTTTTCACTTCTGCATTTTTCACAGGTACAGTTGGTAAAATAAAAGTCGTCGATGATATATGAATCAAAAACGCGCGCGTTTAATTCGGATGCGGCCTTAAGGGTATTAAGCATCTTTTCGTCGTTGTAGCAGAATGTGTTGAAAAGGCGCTGCTTGGGTTTGTCGCCTTCGGGTGTGGGGATACATGTTGTGAGTCCGCCGGCTACTTCGATACCGTTGGATTCAAAGATTTCCTTGAATCTGCGCACTTTATCCTCATCGGCAAAAGATCTGTCACGGAAAGGTTCAAGATAAACCTTGTCAAGACGCATGTGTTTACCAAACCAGTCAATCTGTTTTTGGAGCTCTTCTTCGGTAGTATGCTCAAGCCCATGTGCAACATAATAAGTTACGAGCTTAAAATTTCTGTAATTTCCCATTTTTGTAACCTCCCGTTAACTGTAGTTTATTACAATACAATATTGATGTTACATAGATTACGCGTTCAAGTATATTAATAATTTGTGTGAAAATAGGAAAAAGCGTTTCGCTTACCGGCGGGAAAAAGCGTTTTGCTTGAAAATAGCACAATTCGGGAATATAGTTATAAATGACAGGTTCTGCGGGAATCCTGCGGAAAGACGAGAGTGGCATGGGTCGCATATTCATACACAAAAAAAACAATATTGTAAATCCTCCCGTCGTATTGCTGATGGTGATCTGCACGCTTCTCAACATCATGTTTTCAATGGTGGTGAGAGAGACTCCCCTGCCGTTTTATTTTGATACCGTCGGAACGATCGTAGCAACCGCTCTCGGAGGCACGGTTCCCGGCATTATCACGGCATTTGCCACAAATGCGATAAATTTCTTTATGGACGGAGAGTCCATATTCTATGCTCCGCTTAATATGTTCATTGCCGTTCTGGCATCTTTCTTTTTCAGCGAACGCACCGGGTATCTGATAAGTAAAAAGAACAAGGGCAGAAAAGAAAAAGAGATCTGGCGAAGGAGCGTTATCAATACCGTTAACTTTATCCTCGTGCTCGCCTTGGTGGGCGGTGGTATCGGAGGCTGGATAACATGGTATCTTTATGCTTCACCGTCCGATTCACCCATGATCGTTGCCTTATCCAAATTCCTGTCGGACACCTTCGGAATAGGCGTGTTCGGCTGCCACATGATCTCCACATATATAGCCGATGTGATGGACAAGGCCATTTCTTTTGCCATCTCCATGGTCATCATCACAACGACGCCCGCTAAGGTCAAGAAAAAGGTAAGACTGTCTTCGTGGAGACAAAAAGAGATATCTTTTGAAGAACAGAACTACGCAAAAAGCCGGTTAAGAGGAATACCGATCGGCTTCAGGATAAATCTTATCCTTATCGTATCGGCGTTTTTGGTAACGGCTATGGCACTCGGATTCAGTCTTGTTTCTTTCCGCGACAACACGATCGAATCGTTAAAACTTATCGCTTCGCAGACCGCATATCTAGCTTCGAAAGAGATCGATCCCGACAGAGTCGATGCCTTTATCGAACAGGGATATCAGGCTTCCGGTTATGCCAAAACAATGGAGCGCTTGTCGGTCATCAAGGAAAGTTCGTCCGATATTGCGTTCCTGTATGTATATAAGATAGAAAAAGACGGCTGCATAGTTGTTTTTGACTTAGACACCGTTTTAAGCGACGGAACCTATGTTGAAGGAGATACCCCGGGCAAGGTCGTTCAGTTTGAAGAAGCCTACAAACCGTTTCTCGACGAACTTCTGGCGGGAGAAAAGCCGGAGCCTCTTTTGATGGAAGATGAATACGGCAGTTTCCTGGCCGCTTACTGTCCCGTATATGACTTCAGGGGCAATTGCGTATGCTATGCCGTATCCAATATAGAAGCCGGACTTGTTAACCAGCTTTCGCAGAGATTTATAGGAAGGATCATCCTGCTGCTTGCGGGATTTTTGGTACTTATCATAGCGATAAGTGTTCTGACTACGAGGTATCACGTAGTGCTTCCGATACTCGGTATGACTGTTTTTGCAAAAGAACTCACAGAGACCAGCGAAGTTAACGAAGAAAGCCTCAGCAAACTGGAAGATCTTGATATCCATACAGGGGACGAGATGGAGGAACTGTACAGATCGTTCTGTAAACTGACCGGTGATACCGTTACCCAGCTTAAAGATATACGCAACAAGACAGGCGCGATCTCCAGCATGCAGAACGGACTGATCATAACCATGGCGGACATGGTCGAAAGCAGAGACTCCGATACCGGTGCCCACGTATTAAAGACGGCCGCTTACGTAAGGCTGATATTGCAGGGGCTTAAGAGAAACGGATATTACGCTGAAAAGATAACTGATAAATATATGAGGGATGTTGAGATGAGCGCGCCTCTTCACGACCTGGGAAAGATCAACATTCCCGATGCGATCCTCAACAAACCCGGAAAACTTACTCCCGAAGAATTCGAGATCATGAAGACACATACCACCGCCGGCAGAACGATACTTGAAAAGGCCATCAGTTCCATGGAAGGTGATAATTACTTAAAAGAAGCCCGCAACATGGCGGCATACCATCACGAAAGATGGGACGGAAAGGGCTATCCCAAGGGACTTGCCGGAGAAGAAGTACCTCTGTTTGCAAGAGTGATCGCCATAGCGGATGCATACGTTGCTATGAGTTCGGACAAGGTATACAGA
>CACYCC010000215.1 GCA_902772805.1 uncultured Lachnospiraceae bacterium
ATCTATATTGATAAATCCGGCCGGATAATTAGCGATATCCTTACGGTCTCTGTTTCCGGACTTTCTGAATATCTTATCTATCAGCCAAATGTCAAAAGACCTGTTAAGATCAAATACCTTCCCTAACTTTGTAAATTTTCCCATGAACAGATTTTGTACAAAGTCCTTAAGTTCCGAGACAGGCGGCTGATCCGGCAATGACGGATATAATGCGAATACCAAAAGTCCGCCATAAATGGCCATGGCATGGCCGTTTTTCTTTCCGCCGTAATCCGGGAGATCCTTAAGATATTCTTCGTACTGATCTTCAACCTTTTTCCATATTAAGACTGCCTGCTCGTCGCCGTATCTTGCGCTGAGCCACTCCTTTACCGGTTTGCAATAGGGAAGCTCCGATATCTTTACATGCTCAACTGCCATCTTTCTGACTCTCCTTCTGTAGTTAGCCTTTGCTAACTCAAGATAATAGCACAAGTTTTTACAAAATGCTACACTCTTTTTTTACCATTTGTCTTCCGCCGAAGAACATTATCATCCAGCCCATACTCTCAAAGCCGCTGCAGAAACCGTTAAACTGCCACGGGAAAACAATTTCGATAAGATAGCCTATGCCTGCAACAATTAATGGCGCAGCAAGGATCCAAACCTTTTTAATTCCGAATGTGCCTCTTAAGACCATGCCTATCCAGCCGACAAGAGCCGCCAGTTCAAAGGCAAAAAAAGTAGTCCAATAAGGTACCGCCTGCACCATATATGAACGGTTCCATACCTTTACGGCTGTTTCGGTATTTCCGCCTGCCGCGTCATAGATCAAATTGTAATTATGGATCAGGGTTCCGCATGCAAGATGAAAATACATGAAACTCATAATGCCGAGGATCAATCCCACAATAAACATATTAATGAATACCTTATCCCACTTGCTTGTGCATTCAGCGCATTTGAACCTGAGAAAATCAACAAACGCAAGTGCTGCAACAGTATAACAAAGTGTACCGAACAGTCCTCCGATATTGGAAACTGCGATCCTCCAGTCCGCGATCGTGAGCCATCCCGACGAGATCATTCCGGATATATTCTCGCTTCCCTTAGGTTCAATTCCCATACAATAATCACCGATCATAGCCAGTAACATTCCGGGGATGACCCAGAGCATCAATTTATCTATTTTATTCAGTTTTTCCTTAGTCATCTTTTTTCCTCCCCGAGCCAGCCGTTCACAGCGGCATTCACTCTTCTGTCTATATCAATACGGGCTTCTTTGCATTCCTTTTTGTAATCCCTGCCGGCTTTGAACAGTCTTACAAACATACCGCCTCCGATGGGCATCATCTGCTTAAGCAGACTCTCCGGAAATACAAAATGTGTTGCATGCCCATATATCATGCTCTCGACTTCACACTCGTGCGGTACCTTGGATAAACGTTCTTCCATACGTCGGATGTATTTTGCGGTATCCCACAAAACATCGTCTTCCGCGCCGATCAAAAGAAGTTTGCCCTTAATGCGTTCGACTTTTATAAATTCTTCTTCTTTTATCGGGTGAGCCTTCTCGGAATCGTCAAAGACTCCCCTTGACACGATCAGATCTTTACTTACCTTCGCGTCGTCTTTCATCTTTTGATAATATTCCGGATGACGATAAACAAACGGAAGATAAGGAAGAGGTTTTCCCTGCCAGGAAGCTGTCGATTCGCCTTCTCCCGGCCATTCTTCCTGACCGTCCCTTTTTCCGCGGTAAAATCCTTCCATGACAAAATCGCACGGCGTCATAGCTATCGTAAGTGTTATTTCAGGATAGTAAGACGCGGCTATCAGGGCATACATTCCCGTTGTTGAAGCCCCTGCGATCCCGAATCTTTTATTGCCTTTGCTCTTAAGGTATTCGATCGCGGCACCAATCCTCTCAACCGGAAGATTATGATGTCCGTAATCCTTATGCGCGGGAGACAATGTCATTACATTCACCCCGAAGTTTTTATGAAGCCACTTAGCACCCGACCTTGCGACATGGTCTTCGCAGTCATCTCCAAGCATTGCTATTACCGCATTATCGGTATCTTTTCCGGGACAAGGCCAATAGCATCCGTAGAATCCCTTATCGGTTTCTTTGATCTTTTTCATTTCTGTCATCCTTTCTCAAATATAAGATTCAATATTCCGTCAATTATCGTATCTATAGTCTTCTCATATACACTTGCGTGCAGTTCATTCTTTGCCTCGGCGGTCAGTACCAATATTTTTGTCATATTGGCCAGAAGAAGCATATCGATATCAGGTCTTACACCGTCTAACATGCTCAGCAGCTTTTTAGCTATAGAACTTTCTTTTTCCTCGTCGGGATCAAAATCGGAGGTTTTGGAGACAAGTTTCGATTCATCTTCAAGAGTCATATTTGCATATATACTCTTCTCTTTATCAACCAGATGACGGAAATATATCCGCGCGTCTTCCCTGCCGAGTTTTCTTTTTCCTGCTAAAACGTCTTCACCTATCAGCATCGGCAGCATCTTTTGCCTGTGATAACGAATCAGTTCTGCAAGATATTCTTCCTTGTTTTTCCAGAAGTGATAAAAAGTTCCCTTGGCTATTCCTGCGGCATCAGTTATTTTTGTGATCGTTGTATGCGTTACACCGCATTCTTTGATCAATGGAAATCCGGCTTCCAGCATGACTGTTCTTAACTTTTCCCTTTGTTCATCCGTAAATACTCTGTCAGGCATTACAGTCGCTTCCTTTCTTGTGACCGGTTTCATATTTTGGTCACATACTTAAGTTAGCACATGCTAACTCCGTTGTCAACACAATAAAAAGCGGATAGCCACGTCTAAACGCAGCTATCCGCCTATTTTTTCATGACTCCTTATGGATCAAAAAGCTGTTTAAATTCCTGTGCCATTACAGTTATCTCTTATAACAAGTCTTCTACGCATTTATCAACTTTTTCCATTTTCTCGGTAGGCTCAAATCTTGCAACCACATTTCCGCTTCTGTCTACAAGAAACTTGGTGAAGTTCCACTTGATCTCGGGATTGTTCTTGTAATCCTTATCGATCTTTTTAAGCATTGCGCTCATTGCAAGTGCCGTAGGGCCTTTTCCGAAGCCTTCAAATCCCTTCTGTTCCTTAAGATATTTAAAGAGCGGTATCGCAGTCTCTCCGTTTACATCCGCTTTCTTCATCTGAGGAAACTGTGTCTTATACTTAAGCTGGCAGAATTCGTGGATCTCCTCGTCGGTTCCGGGAGTCTGTCCCGCAAACTGGTTACAGGGAACGTCGATGATCTCAAATCCTCTGTCGTGATACTTTTCATACATAGCCTCAAGATCTTTGTAATGAGGAGTAAATCCGCATCCCGTTGCGGTATTTACGACAAGAACCACCTTTCCTTCGTAATCCTTCATAGATATCTCTTCGCCTGCTGCTGTTGTTACGCTCTGATCATAAAATCCCATGTTGCTTACCTCCTGTTGGGTGCCGTTATTTTTATCTTTGACCATATTATATTGCGTCAAATATAAAATGTCAAGAAAAAATTTTAGGCCTCAGATTTTTTTAATTGTGTACACAGACATCGCGCTTTGTTATAATTGTCATGCACGAGGCTAAAGGAGAATACGGGGAATGAAAAACTGGAAAAGCTGGAAAATCGTTCTTTTTATCGCAATATGCGTTTGTCTTAATGTAGGCGGAAAACTCCTGGCGGTACGACTCAACCTACCGTTGTGGGCAGACTCTTTCGGTACCGTGTTGTGTGCTTATTTTGCAGGTCCCGTCTGCGGAGCTTTGGTTGGAGTGACGGGAAACCTCGCATATTGCGTTATCAATCGCATGTCAGCGGCTTATTCACTCACCAGCATCGCCATCGGAATTATCATAGGTGTGGCTGCAAAAAGAAAATGGTTTGACCGTTTTTACGGCTTTATGAAAGCAGCTTCTTTGTCTATGCTGACAGCTCTTATCGTATCCGTGCCGATAGATCTTTTGCTGAATAGCGGCTATACCGGCAACGAGTGGGGAAACGGCGTTATAGACTATCTTCTTGAGAAAAACTGGCCTGCCATCGTTTGTACCGTACTCGGTCAGCTTTCGATCGAATTTGCCGACAAGGTACTCACGGTTGCCACCGTATATATCATCATTCTTATAACACGCATAAATACCGAACATAATAAAGATAATACCGTAAAGATCGGGACTGTCGAAAAGACCGCGGTATCGATGCTTTTGGCATGCGGACTTTTCTCGCTTATGTCTTTACAGGTCAGGGCCGATGTGACCGCAAATACCGAAACACCGGATTACAACGATTACGTTCAAAGCGTTTACAGCAGCAATAACGGTCTCCCCTGCGGCGAAGCCAATGATATAGCACAGACCAATGACGGCGTATTATGGATCGGTACATATGCCGGTCTTTATCGCTATAACGGAAGAGAATTCCGTTGGATCGACAATTACGAATCCGTTAAAAACGTTAACTGTCTTTATGTTGATGAAGAAGGCCGAATGTGGATCGGTACCAACGATAACGGTCTTTCCATCGTGATCCGCGAAAAAGTCGTAAATATACTCGATCAGTCGGAAGGTCTTCCTTCAAACTCCGTACGGTGCATAGTATGCTCGTCCGACGGATTTTACTATGTCGGCACCACGGCCAGTATGCAGGTCCTTGTTATGAACAACGGACTCAAGGCCACCAGTACGCTTGATGAGATAAACTACGCCGACAGCATCACTGCCGACAGAAACGGAAATGTGGCAACGGTAGCTTCGGACGGAAGGCTGTTTTTACTTAACGACGGAGCCATAAAGTCCTCGGCCCAGCTGCCCGACGAACAGGAACTGTACAACTGCTGTGCTTTTGCCCCCGACGGGACATTGATGGTCGGATCTTCAACCAATCATATATACTGTTATGATATTTCAAACGGTGACTTCAAGCAGATCAAAACGATAACCTGCGATGAGGTCGCAAGCATCAACAACCTTAACTACATACAGGACGGAACACTGTTCATATCAACCGACAGCGGTGTTTCCTATATAGATAAAAGCGGATATCACCGCCTTAATACCAACGATTTCAACAAT
>CACYCC010000216.1 GCA_902772805.1 uncultured Lachnospiraceae bacterium
CAATTATCATCCAAACCTTTTCAAAAATCTACATCCCACAGTGTATCCGCGCACTTTATACAATTTTTAAATTCAAAAATACATACCTCTGTGTTATTATAATAAATATTTTAAAGGGGAAGACATGAAAAAAGAAAAACTCATAAAGATAATGAAGGAAATCAGAGAGGCTGCATCGGACATCCTGACGTCCCCCAATTTTCTTTCATCCGACAACAACATACAACACGGCAATATCTCGGTCATGAAGCACTCCAAGAAAGTGGCCTGTGCGAGTCTTGCCCTTTGCAGAGCGCTTCGCATCAAAGCCGACGAACGCGCGATCATGAGAGGCGCTTTGCTTCACGATTATTTTCTTTATGACTGGCACACTCCCGAATACGGCGGATTTTGGAATCTTCACGGTTTTTACCATCCGGGCCGCGCTCTTAAAAATGCGGAAAAAGAATATGCCCTCTCCGACCGGGAAAGGGACATAATCAGGAAACATATGTGGCCGCTTACGATCGTGCCGCCCAAATACAAGGAAGCCTGGATCGTTACGATGGCAGATAAGTATATCTCGACCACCGAATCGATACATTTCATCAAGGCCGCCAGGGCACGTAAACAGCGCTATATTGATCTTTAAGAAATATTGAATCGATCAACGACATCCTGCGGCGGAGTATAATCCTTTAAAAGATCGTCCGCCATCCCGATGATCTCTTCGTACGAATAAAGTCTGTATCTGTAATTATCTTTTGCAACCGTACTGTACGCTGTAAAATCCTTTTTCCCGTTTTCCACAAGCGGATCGCATTTTGCAAGTATCTCAAGATCGTTGTTTAACAAAAATCCCGAATATCTGCTGCTTGCAAGCAGCGTATCGTCGTTAAGCCTTGTAAGTCTTACGATATCGCCGCCGGGTTTAAAACTGTCGGCATACTTGCGGCCGGTCTTGGCATCATAAACGGTAACGACATAGTTGGTCTGCTGGCACACTATATACTTTTTGTCGTCCGAATAGAAAAGCCGCTTGACCATGGTCTTATTAAGACGGTCAAGATCATCCGCCCTGTCATCTGCGGTATTTTCGGGATTAAAAAGAGGTTTCTTGTCAAGTTCACCCACTTTTTCACATTTCAGAGCATCATCTTCACGATAACAAGTTATGTAATTTGTCGAGTTAAAGTAAAGATAAAAGACATTGTCCCGGTATCTGCCGCTTTGAACGTTGAGCGTGGGCTCAAGAGTAAACAGCGTATAACTTAAGTCGGTTAAGTTAGTCTCATCAACGTGATACCATTTGCCGTCCGAAGTAGTCAGGTAAGTATCTCCGGATTCGTCAGTATAGATAAGCGCCGAAACGTCTCTTAAATAGTAACTGTTATAATATGTGCCGTTGAACTTATCGCAGACATCCACGCTTTTGGCTCCGCTTAAGAATAAAAGCCTGTCGTTTATGACTATCTTCCCGTAAAAATAATCTTCTATCTCCTGTTCCCATATCATCTGTCCGTCAAGTATATTAAGACAGTATAAATGAGTTATCCCTTTTGCGGAATCGTAGTAATCAAAATACAGCCTTGCCGCGTCAAGACAAACTTCCGATTCGAAAGCCGCATCTATGGAGAAGTAGCTCGTCACGTCGCCTTTTTTCAAATTTATGACATAATAGAATACATCATAACTTCCGATGATCGAAACAGCAAACAGATCACCGCTGAAACTGTAACTGTACAGAATTGCGTCTTCCGTATCCATATATTCGTCAAGATCGACGGTGTAATCAAGGTTGGCCCCCGGAGACACCGAATAGATCGATCCGTCGGCATATATAAGCGCATTACTGCCCGATTCTGAAGAAAACACTGTGACATATACCTTGTCTTTAAGAAGAGTCTTTTCTTTGCCCGTGACAATGTCTATGTAAACTATGTCTCCGGTGTCTTTTACATAAACAAGACCTTTGTCACTGCAAAAGTCAAAAGCCACACCCGCTCCGACCATACAGTTCGGGAGCGTCTGTAAGATCTCGCCGGTCGAGGTATCAAATACGGTAATATTTCCCGTAAGATCCGAAGCAGCCAAAAGGCTTCCGTTTGCTGAAAGTCTGTAATCGTCTATCGTAGTCGTACAGTCGAAAGTCCTGACAGGGAAGTAACTTCCGGGACTTCCGTATTCGTTTAACGCATTGTTTAATGCATACAACGCATCCGTGTTATAGCCGTTCTCGGAAGAATCGGGAAGTACGCTTCTCGCCACATACAGAGCATCCAGCCTGCGGCCTTCGCCAAGCAGGGTATCGCTTGCCATGGCCATGGAACTTGCATACTTATTTTCAAGTTCCGCATACTGCTCGGTTATTATCTCATTCTGTTTTCTTATCTTTAAAAGACTCGAGGTCGCAAAGATCGCAAATCCCAGCACAAATATACCGACCAGCGATGCAAGAAGCGCGATCCTTTTAAGTCTCTGTTCACGCCTTCTTTGCTTAAGATCGTCATAATTAAGCCCGAACATCGTGGCACAAAGCTTTGTGACCACCGTATCCATGGTCTTAAGTATCTCTTTTTTGTCGTTTCCGCGGGAATCGGCGGCAAGGGGCTCTCTTTCCTCTCTTATTACCGTAGTGTTTCCGTTAACATCGGTCCTGGTAACATCTTCATATGTGAGTATCTCGGGAAAAGATTCGTACGGCTCACCCTCGGCAAGAACTGTAAGAACATGCTCCCTGTCGTGCGTTTCCAGGAAAGTGGTTATTTCCTGAAGACACCATCTTGACTGAAGATATCGGGGAGTGGCTATGACTATAAGATAATCTGTATTGGAAAGGGCATTATTAATAGGATCCGAGAGATTGTCCGTAAGCGGAAGTTCTTCCACATCCCTGAAGACTCTCTCGATCCTTGTTTTTGTAATGCCGTATTTTTTGATGACAGACTTCGGGAGCCTGAATTTTTCAAGCCGCCTGTGAATGTTCTCGGCAACGAAAGAATCAAGCTCGGCATGTCTGTAGCTTATAAAAGCGTCGTATTTTACGCCTTCAAGTTCCATTTATTACCCCATTTTACTGTCTGTGCGCATCCGGTCTTTATCTTTAACCCTGAAGGCCGTCCGACTGTCTTATCATATCCTCGATGACGATATCATAGATCTCGCCAACCGTATTGCAGTATTCAAGCACCTTCCAGGGCTCGTTTGTATGGAAATGGATCTTTATGAGATCTTCGTCTCCGGCAGCTATCAGGCTGTTTCCCTCAAAATGCTCGGTGATGTAATCCGCGATCTCATCCTCGTCAAGATCCTTATCCCTTCTGTCGATCAGCATCTGTGTATCATAGCGATATGCAAACTGATCGTCCTCTGCGTCGATTGACTGAATACCCATTTTCTTTTTCCTCCTAAAAACACTTTTTGGCATGCGCCTGGGGACAACTGCCCACCTTTTCGCATTTATAACATACCTCATTGGGGCATGTGTCGGTTTCAAAGAAACCTGTTATATTTGACAATGTTGTGTCGGCGATATTGGCAAGCGCCTCGTTGGTAAGAAACGCCTGATGCGACGTAACTATAACGTTCGGCATTGAGATAAGGCGCGCAAGCGTATCGTCGTTTACGATATGACCCGAGAAATCGTGGAAGAAAACATCCGACTCTTCTTCGTAAACATCAAGGCAGGCAGCTCCGACCTTTCTGTCCTTGATACCCTCTACCAAAGCCTCGGTATCGATAAGGGCGCCGCGGGATGTATTGATGATGACAACTCCCTTTTTCATGATATCGATCGTGTCTTTGCATATCATATGGCGGCTTTCGTCGGTGAGAGGACAGTGAAGCGATATGATGTCGCTTCGCTTAAAGAGTTCATCCCTGTCAACATATTCAACATCAAGATCTTTTGCCGGGAATTTGTCATATGCGAGCACATGCATGCCAAATCCTTTACATATGTCTATAAAGATCCTGCCGATCTTACCGGTTCCGACAACGCCGACGGTCTTGCCGTGAAGATCGAATCCGGTCATGCCGTTAAGGCTGAAGTTAAAGTCCCTTGTACGTATATAGGCTTTGTGGATACGCCTTATAGATGTCAAAAGAAGCGCCATGGCATGTTCGGCTACCGCATAAGGTGAATATGCGGGAACCCTGACAACATGGATCTTACCGAAGGCATATTCGATATCCACGTTGTTGTAGCCCGCGCA
>CACYCC010000217.1 GCA_902772805.1 uncultured Lachnospiraceae bacterium
CCGATTCGCAAAAAAATGAGTTTGCACTCAACATGGAAGATACGATCACATATCTCTACAGTTTTCCCTGCATAGTTTACTTCACGATCTTCAATGAAGGCTGGGGACAGTTTGAGTCTGATATGCTGTACGACTGGGCCAAGACAATAGAGAAAACGCGCGTTATAGATTCAACCTCCGGGTGGTTCTGGCAGCAAAAGAACGATGTGGACTCCTATCACATCTATTTCTGGCAGAAGCCTACACCTTATAACGGACGACCTATCGTGTTCTCGGAATTCGGAGGAATGTCGTATAAGGTTAAAGAACATTCGTATTCCAAATACGCAAGTTACGGATATACAAGTTGTAAGTCGGGCGAAGAACTTACGGACGCGATAGTTGCACTTTACGAAAGAGATATAATCCCGAGGATCAAAGACGGAGTTTGCGGTTCGGTATATACCCAGGCATTTGATGTTGAGGAAGAGACGAACGGTCTTTATACTTACGACAGAAAAGTCTGTAAAGTCAACAAAGAAAAACTCGTTAAAATGGCGGAAAAGCTTAAGATTCCGCAATAGGAAATTTAATCGACATTTAACTTACACGCATTTTTAAATACTTTTTTATGATCTGCCCGATGATATAAAGGGCATAAGGAATGAGGTCAAGGTGAAGTTAAGTATTATCGTACCTGTATATAACATGGCATCCGACGGGAAACTTGCTTTCTGTCTGGATTCTCTCATCGATCAGACGATCGGGGATTATGAGATCGTTGCGGTGGATGACTGTTCAACGGATGATTCGCTTTCGGTTCTTAAGGAATACGAAAAGAAATATCCTGAAAAGGTTGTGGTGATCGAATCTGAGCAGAACGGACGTCAGGGAACCGCCAAGAACAAAGGCCTTAATGCAGCGCGGGGCGAATGGGTCGGATTTATGGACAGCGATGACTGGGCAGCCCCCGATATGTATGAAAAGCTCATAAAAAGAGCCGAAGAGACAGGCGCCGATGTGGTGGGATGTGATTTTTCTTTTGTTCACGAGCATTCATTTAAGGTCGGTGAGATCGTTCCCAACAGCCGGGACGATCAGGTCGGTGTTTTAAATAACGCACGTATCAAAAGCCTTATATTAGATGGCGGAAGCCTTTGCGTTAAGATCTTTAAGCGCGATCGGATCATGAACGAGAAGCTTTTCTTTCCGGAAGGCATTTTTTATGAAGACAATGCGATCGGTAATTCATATCTTGTGACCGCTTCGCATTTTGAATATGTTAAAGAGCCTCTTTATTATTACTACCAGCATGATACATCTACGGTCCATACGATCACCAAGGAAAGATGTGCCGACCGAATGGAAGCGGCGTTATTTATGCTCCGTGATGCCAAAGAGAGAGGATATTATGATGAGTTTAAAGAAGAGATCGATTTTAAGTTTATCATGCTGTATTATCTCAATACCGTATTCTCATATGTGAGAGAATCAAGAAGGGTTGACAGGAAATTTGTAAGATCCATAGCTGAAGGTTTAAAACGAGAATTACCTGATTTTAAAGATAACAAGTATTATAAAACCCGTATTGACGCGGAAGAACAAAAATACACCGATATGCACTTAAAGTCTCCCGGAAGATTTATCCTTCAATACAGGCTGCTGTGGTTTTACAGAAGGTTAAGATCAAATAAGTAGCATAAGTTCAAAAGGGACCCGGCAGCTGATAGGATCCGGGGCAGAGAACATAATTAATACATAACAAGATGGAGATCATATGAACGTAGAAGCGGTATTGAACGAACTTGATAAGGCGGTTAATGAAAACAGAGGAGCTGAGATAGAAGGACTTCTTACTTCTGCCATACATACGGCAATGGACGAGGGCGATAACGGCGCTTTGTTACAGCTGCTCAATGAGTTGCTGGGGTTTTATCGTGAGACCGGGCGTACCGAGGATTCTTACCAGATCGCAGACAGTATTTTAAGCGTAGCCGAGCATATGGGGCTCGAGGGAAGTCTCCCTTATGCTACAAGTCTTTTAAACATCGCCAATGCCTACAGGGCGGGCGGCAGGCTGGTGGAATCGCTTGAGTTTTATGTAAGAGTCGAGGAAATGTATAATACCATGCTGCCCGATGATTCCGTTCTGATGGCAAGCTTTTATAACAATAAATCGCTTCTTTTGCAGGAAATGAGTAATCTCGAAGAATCCGTAAATACACTTAAAAAGGCGCTTGAAATAGTTGAAAAACATAATGAACCTTTTGAGATAGCGGTAACACATGCCAATCTTGCAAACTCATATATAGGGCTTGGCGATCTTGAAAATGCATATAAGCATGCGCTTTCATCAAAAGAAGCATTTGAAAACATGGGGCTTAAAGATTCTCATTATGCTTCGGCTC
>CACYCC010000218.1 GCA_902772805.1 uncultured Lachnospiraceae bacterium
ATAAGTCAGTGCTTATGTTTAACATCGGCGACGGACCTTTAAGCGAAGGAATGAACATCCTGGGCGCTCACATCGACTCTCCCAGAATGGACGTTAAGGCAAATCCGCTTTACGAGGATTCTTCGATCGCTTATCTTGATACCCACTATTACGGCGGTGTCAAGAAGTATCAGTGGGTTACGATCCCGCTTGCGCTTCACGGCGTAGTTGTCAAAAAGGACGGCACCACGATCGAGTTAAGTATCGGAGAAGATGAAGACGATCCCGTTTTCTTTGTATCGGACCTTCTGATCCACCTTGCGCAGGAGCAGATGGACAAGAAAGCAGCCAAGGTTGTTGAAGGCGAAGCTCTTGACGTGATCGTAGGAAACAGACCGATAACCGTTAAGCCTGCAAAAGGCAAGGAAAAGGAAGAAAAGGTAAAAGACCCCGTTAAGGCAGGAGTTCTTAAGATATTAAAAGACGATTACGGCATGGAAGAGGAAGATTTTCTTTCCGCGGAACTTGAAGTCGTACCCGCAGGCAAGGCACGTGAAGCCGGCTTTGACAAGAGCATGATACTTGCATACGGCCAGGACGACAGAGTATGTGCTTTCTCATCGCTTTTTGCATTCCTGCTTTGCAAGGATGTTACCAGGACCGCATGCCTGATCCTTACGGACAAAGAAGAGATCGGTTCAGTGGGCGCTACCGGTATGACATCGCTTTATTTTGAAAATGTCATCGCAAAACTCATCGACCACGAAGGCAAATACAACGACATCGCATTAAGAGACTGCCTTGCAAATTCATGCATGCTCTCATCCGATGTAAATGCAGCTTACGATCCCCTTTACGCAAGCGCATTCGAGAAAAAGAACGCGTCATTCATGGGCGCAGGCATGGTATTTTCCAAGTTCACGGGTTCGAGAGGAAAATCGGGCTCCAACGATGCCAATGCCGAATACATCGCATATCTCAGAAAGATACTTGATGACGCCAATGTCATTTACCAGATCGCAGAACTTGGTAAGGTTGATGTCGGCGGCGGCGGAACGATCGCTTATATCATGGCCAAGTACGGCATGAACGTTATCGATGCGGGTGTTGCCGTTCTTAACATGCACGCTCCCTTCGAAGCTACCAGCAAGGCCGATGTTTACGAAACAATGCGAGGATATGTTGCATTTTTGAATGCTCCCGGGATGTAATAAATGAGCGAACTTTTAAAATCGGACTTTTATTATGACCTTCCCGAAGAACTGATCGCGCAGGATCCCATCAAGGACAGATCGTCATCCCGTCTTATGGTTCTTGACCGTAAAACGGGAGCGATCGAACATAAGAAGTTCAGTGATATCACCGAATATCTTGATCCCGGGGACTGCCTGGTCCTTAACAATACAAAGGTCATACCCGCAAGGCTCATCGGCAAGACCGAAGATACGGGCGCGGGCGTAGAAGTCTTATTGTTAAAAAGAAAAACAGATACAATATGGGAAACACTGGTGAGACCGGGCAAGAAATTGCGTCCCGGTCGAACTGTTGTATTCGGAGACGGTCTTTTAAAAGGCAAAGTCATCGAAACTGTCGATGAAGGAAACCGTCTTATCGAGTTTGAATATGAGGGCATATTTGAGGAGATACTCGATAAACTCGGCGAGATGCCATTGCCTCCGTACATAACCCATAAGCTTAAAGACCGCGACCGGTATCAGACGGTCTATGCCAAATACGACGGTTCCGCGGCCGCTCCGACGGCGGGACTTCACTTCACCAACGAACTGCTTGACAAGATACAGGAAAGTGGTGTTAAAATCGCCTATGTGACATTGCATGTGGGACTCGGAACATTCCGCCCGGTCAAGGAGGATAATGTCCTTGACCATCATATGCATTCGGAATGGTTCAATGTGTCCAAGGAGGCCGCGGATATCATCAATTCCACCAAAGCCTCGGGCCACAGAGTCATATGTGTCGGCACCACGAGCTGCAGAACGATAGAAAGTGCAGCCGATGAAAACGGCATTGTGATACCCACAAGCCGTGAAACGGATATTTTTATATATCCCGGCTACAGATTTAAGGTACTTGACTGTCTGATCACAAACTTTCATTTACCCGAGTCAACGCTTATCATGCTGGTAAGCGCACTCTCAACACGCGAGATCGTACTTGATGCATATCGTGAAGCCGTACGGGAGCGCTACAGGTTTTTCAGTTTCGGCGACGCGATGTTCATTCATTAGATATATAAAAAGAACGGAGATTTTTTATGAAAGATTCATTTGATCCGGATTTTGAAGACTGGGATCTGGACTCGGATAATCATTTAACACTCGGAGTTAAAAAGAGACCGCCTATAATAAAGGCACTTGTAAGATCTGCGGAACGCTTTTTGTGGTATTTCGTATTATTGCTGTATCTTGAGACCGTATTCCACATATGGTCTTTTAAGGGGATGACGCCGGTATTTGTGGTAAAGGCCGTAATGTGTATGCCTACAGCCGCATTTCTGGCGCTGTTTACGAACTTCTTTAAAAAGACCGCCAATAAAGTCGTTAACTGGGTGGTTTCGGGTATCGCGATACTCTATTATGTCGTAAATATTCTTTATCATGCGATATTCAAAGTGTTCTTCAGCATTTTCTTTATCAGCAAAAACAACGCAAAGGTTGCCCAGTACTATCGTGAGATACTTGAAGGTATCAAGGATAACTGGCTTGTACTGCTGCTTACGGTCATTGTGCCCGTAGGCCTCGGAATACTGGTCAACAGACTTAACGTGATAAAATATAAGCGCGTTCACATGAAATACGTTTATATCCCGATCACGATACTTGCGCTTTCCATCGTTATCGAAGCGCTTGTGATACTTGCGTTCGGAAAAGGCTCTTACACACCTTACGATCTGTGCGTAAATGAAAATATCAACGAGTTTTCTTTTGAAAAACTCGGTGTACTCGCAACGGCCGAAGTTGAACTTAAATTCGTGATATCACCCGCTGACAAGGCAGGAAAAGACGATTCGCTGGGTGATGTGTGGGTTTATACCCCCGAAGACGTTTCGGGAAGCGATGTTTCGGGCAGTGACATATCCGGAAATGACGTTTCCTACGGTGAAGACGGCGAGGTGATCCCGCCCGATCCCGTGGTTGACAGATCGCCCAATATGTTAGACCTTGACTTTGTTGCAATGGCCGAAAACGAGCCCAACGAATTCGTGCAGGGTATCGATAACTATATGGCAACCCTTAAGCCTACTTCCAAAAACGAATATACCGGAATGTTTGAAGGCTTTAACCTTATATTCATGACGGCGGAGGGCTTTTCGTCGATCGCCGTTGACGAAGAAGTTACACCTACGCTTTATAAGCTTACCCATGAGGGATTTGTGTTCACAAACTTCTATAATCCCCGTACGGGCGGATCGACAAGTGACGGTGAGTTTGTGTGCTCGACAAGTCTTTATCCCATGCTTGGCGGTGCCACCAACTTTAAGACCGTCGGACAGAACTCCATGCCGTTTGCACTCGGTAATCTCTTTAACAGTAAATACGGCATTACATCAAGGGCATATCATGACAATGACTTCCAGTATTACGGAAGAGACATATCATATCCTGCAATGGGTTATTACTATCAGGGATGCGGTAACGGACTCGAGATCGAAAAGCACTGGCCGAGGTCGGATAAGCACATGTTTGAGGCATCCATGCCCGAATATATCGATGACGAGATATTCCATGTATATTACATGACCGTCAGCGGCCATCTTAACTATAACTTCTCGGGTAACTGGTGTGCCAAGATCAACAAGGAAGCGGTTGAAAACCTCGATCTTTCCGAGCCCTGTCAGGCATATCTTGCGTGTCAGAAAGAGCTCGACAACGGTCTTGCATACATGATCGAGCAGCTCGAAGAAAAAGGTATCGCCGACAGGACTGTCATCTGCTTTACAGGTGACCACTGGCCTTACGGACTTTCCAACGAAGAGTTCTCCGAACTTCTGGGCCACCCTGTTGAAGAGACGTTTGAACTTTACAAATCAAACCTGATACTTTGGAGCGGCGCCATCAAAGAGCCTATCGTGGTCGACAAGGCCTGCTGCAGTATGGATATACTTCCTACGCTTCTTAACCTCTTCGGATTTGAGTACGATTCGAGACTTCTGATGGGTCAGGATATCTTCTCCGACGAAGAAGGTTTTGCACCCATGTGGGACCGTTCGATCTGCACAGATACATTGAAATACTATTCGCAGACCGGCGATATCGAATTTTTGACCGAAGACGGAGAACGCCCCGAAGGCATGACCGACGAGGAACTCGACGAATACATAAGCGATATCAAGTCAAAACTTTCGCTTAAGCGTAAATATTCCGAGAGGATAATGATCTACGACTATTACAAGTATATTTGCGATGAACTCGGAATTGAGATAACTCCGGTAGAACAGAATTACACACCGGATTATGCTAGGTTCCAAAAGAAAACGGGCTGATCGTCCCGGAGAGAGGCCAAACAGTTCCGTGGGTGAGCGGTCAAATATCCGCTTTACTTTACAGCGTGGTTTTTGTAAAATTATCATATATGGGGAACCGCAGATGCGTTAAAAGCA
>CACYCC010000219.1 GCA_902772805.1 uncultured Lachnospiraceae bacterium
CGTACAGATGGATACGGCAAGCAAAGTTTCTTTTGTATATACCATGCATGTGAGAAACTGCGGCTTTGTATATGATATCGTTCATCCGAGATTAAGGGATCTTGTATTTGGTTAAAGGAGTGGACTTTGCAAAACGGGTTTAACCTTCTTGCTATTTACACATCGAATCTCTTCGGTATTATGGTCATCCTGACCGTCATTATGGGCGGTGCATGGAAACTCAAGGGAAGGACAAGAGAAAACAGACTGTTTAGGATCATGATCCTGATGGTCCTGTTTTCGTGCTTTGTGGATCCGCTTTGTTATACGCTTGACGGTAAACCCGGTCTTTTGGTAAAGATCGTTTATACCATAGGAACGTACTGGGAATATGTTTGCAATATCATCATAGGGCCTGCTATGCTTGCCTTTATCGCAAGGCATATTCACGGCAGATTTTCAAAAAAGCAGCGGATATTCTGCGGACTTATCGTCTGGATAGCCGCGTTCTTTTTGCTGAGCAATACCATATTCCCGCTCATATTCAGCATCGACGCCAACAACCACTATGAAAGAGGACCGCTTTACAATGTATTCATAGTTGTGAATACCGTGATGATAATCGACGGTGTATATCTGTATGTCCGCGGTAAGATAAGGGGCGGTATTCTTAAATTCTTCCCGGTCTGGCAGTTTATACTTCCGCTTGTCATCGGTCTTACGAGCTCATGGCTTTTCTACGGCATTTCGATGACATTCCCCAGTTTTGCGGTATCAATAGCAGGTATTCTGTACAGCCTTCAGAATGAGGCGATGTATCTTGACGGGCTTACGGGGCTCTATAACAGATACTATCTTGAACATATCAAGGAAGAACTCTCTTTATACAGGGGACGTAAAAAGAAAAATGCAAACATTACCGCCATGATGCTTGACATGAACGGTTTTAAGTCCATAAACGACAGATTCGGCCATGCAACGGGCGACGAGGCCCTTATCAATATGTCTGAGATACTGCGCGGTTCCATCGGTGAGATGGGAAGTGTTATAAGATATGCGGGTGATGAATTTATCGTGCTTTTGAATACTCAGGAAGAGCGCAGTATCGAAAAGTGTCTCAAGGAATTAAACGACGAGGTAGCCGAATTCAACGAAAAGGGAGAAGCACCCTACAATCTTTCATATTCCATAGGTTATTCGAAACTCGATCTTATGAACCAGACCGTCAATGAGATCATGAATGAGATAGACCGTAAGATGTACGAAGACAAGAAGCGTTTTTACAAAGAAAACGAAAACTACGACAGGCGCAGAAACCGGAGAGAAAACTGATGGGAGAGATACTTGCCGCTTATGCTGTCCCGCATCCGCCCATGATCATACCCGATATCGGTCATGAAGGACGCGCGCAGATCGAAAAGACCGTAAAGGCTTATGAAGAGGTCGCCATGAAGGTGGCCGCATTAAAACCCGATACCATCATCATCACAAGTCCGCATGCGACAATGTATTCGGACTATTTTCATATTTCACCGGGAACGGGTGCCGTCGGAGATATGTCTTCATTTCGTGCGCCACAGGTTGAGTTTGACGAAGAATACGATGCCGGATTAAGAGATCTTATCTGTGATATGGCAAAAGAACGCGACTTTCCTGCGGGAACGCTTGGAGAGCGTGAACCGGAACTCGATCACGGCACCATGGTGCCCTTATGGTTTATAAGAAACGTGTACAAGGGCGGGAAGATAATAAGGATCGGGCTTTCGGGACTTCCGCTTACGGATCATTACCGGCTTGGGATGATGATCGCTGAGGCAGTCGGAAAACTTGACAGACGCGTCGTTTTTATAGCAAGCGGAGACCTTTCGCATAAGCTTAAGGATTACGGTCCTTACGGTTTTGCGCCGGAAGGACCCGAGTATGACGCTAAGATAATGGACGTCTTTAAGCGTGCGGCTTTCGGCGAAATGCTTGAATTCAGCGAGGAATTCCTTAATAAAGCTGCGGAGTGCGGACATCGTTCTTTTGCCATAATGGCGGGAACTTTCGATAGAAAAGACGTTACAAGCGAAGTTTATTCACATGAAGATGTGACAGGAGTCGGCTACGGGATATGTGAATTTGTGCCGCTATCCGGCAGTGATAACGCGGGCAGAGCCTTTCTTGAAAGGCGTATCGATGAGCTTGCGGCGGCGTACGAAAAGGCCGATGAATATGTGAGTCTTGCTCACCGTACGATAGAAGAGTATGTCATAAACGGTCGAGTTATCGATGTTCCCGAAGGAATATCAGGTGAACTTACAAGCCGTCGCGCGGGTGCTTTTGTAAGTGTACACAAGGACGGAATGTTAAGGGGATGCATCGGCACGATACTTCCGACGCGTAAAAATCTGGCCGAAGAGATCATCCAAAACGCGATAAGCGCGGTTTCCAAGGATCCGCGGTTTGATGCGGTAACACCCGATGAAGTCAAATGGCTTGAGATAGATGTTGATGTTTTGACAGCGCCCGAAAAGATAGCTTCGAAGGACGAACTCGACGTAAAAAGATACGGCGTGATAGTGACTTCGGGGTATAAAAGAGGGCTTCTTTTACCCGACCTTGAAGGTGTTGACGATGTCGACGAACAGGTTTCGATCGCCATGAGAAAAGGCGGTATATCGCCGGGTGATAACTACTCGCTCGAGAGATTTGAAGTTATAAGACACAAATTGCGTGGTTAAGGATATGTCACTTATCGATCTTTTGTCCAATCCCGACAGCTGGGAGCGGTTTTATGAATACAGGTCATCCCTTGCGGTAAAAAGAGCCGGAATGCGTGAACTTCGCGAGTTTATCGATTCCCGCTCCTATCTTCCCGTGTGCGAAAAGATCGACAGATGCATTGAAACGGGAGAGTTTCCGCTTCCCGCAAGGTCTGTCATCAGTAAGTTGAGTACCGGCAAAAAGCGTACGGTCTATACGTATCCCGAGGCCGAAAATACGGTGCTTAAGCTGCTTACGTATTTTCTTTTGCGAAAATATGATCACATTTATTCCAAAAATCTTTATTCCTTCAGGCCGGGGCGTACCGCGCAGGATGCGGTGAAACACTTATTAAGGCACCCCGGAATATTTGAAAAATATTCATATAAAGTTGATGTCAGCAATTATTTTAATTCGATACCCGCGGGAGAGATGATAGAAGATCTTGAAAAGGCGGTCGGTGATGACAAGGCGCTGTTTTCTTTTCTCTCGGCGCTGCTTAGTGAAGACCGCGTGATCGATAATGCCACGGGCGAAGTCGTGATCGAGCAAAAGGGTATTATGGCGGGTACTCCGCTTGCCAGTTTCTATGCGGATCTTTACCTTCGGGAAATGGATTCGGAGTTTGAGACGCAGGGCATCTTATATGCAAGATATTCGGACGATATAATAGTCTTTGCCGATTCACCTGAAGAACTTGAACTTTATGCAGGCAGGATCAGGCAGTTTCTGGCATCGCGTGGGCTTGAGGTCAATCCTTCCAAAGAGGAAGTGCGTACTCCCGGAGAGGGCTTCGTGTTCCTGGGCTTTTCACTTTGCAACGGTGTGATCGACATAGCGCCCGCATCAATAGATAAGCTTAAAAAGAAAATGCGCAGAAAGACCCGCGCACTTAAGAGGTGGCAGATAAGGAACGGGCTTGACGGTGTCAAGGCAGCCAAGGCGTTTATAAGGATCTTCAATGCAAAGCTTTTGGAAAGTACGTCGGAAAGCGACTTAAGCTGGAGTTACTGGTATTTTCCCAACATCAATACCCATAAAAGCCTCGCTGTTATAGACGGGTACGCACAGGAGTGCCTGAGATTCCTGCTAAGTTCAAAGCGTACCAAGACGCGGTTTAACGTAAGATACGAGGACCTTAAAAAGCTTGGCTACAAGAGCCTTGTGCATGAGTATCATCTGCGCCGCGAGGCGGATGCGGGCGAATTGGTTAACATAACATAAACACAGCGCGGCGGCAATGTCGAAAGAGAGCGCGGCGGCAATGTTAAAAGAGAGCTTTTTGGGCGAAATTATGGAAAGAATTATGGTATTCGGGGGGACCTTTGATCCGTTTCATATAGGTCACCTTGAATTACTTGAAAACATACATAAAGAAATAAAACCCGACAGAACGATCGTGATCCCTGCGGGCCACTCCTATATGAAGGAGGCAAACGGCGGAAAGATCACACCCGCCGATGACCGGGTCGGAATGGTAAGAGAGGGCATTAAAACGCTTTCTTTTGACTGCGAACTCTCACTCTACGAAGTTGAAAAAGAAGGCCCGACCTACTCGATCGACACGGTGCGGCACTTTAAGGCTACGGCCGGCGGTGGCTGCAAAGTTGGCAAAGCGGAGCCGGAGATTTGGTTTGTGTGCGGAAGCGACATTCTGTTTACGATAGATAAGTGGTATGAGGCCGAGGCACTTTTAAAAAGCATCGTGTTGACGGTCATCCCGCGCGGAGCCGACGATATGGATGCGATACTTGCAAGAAAGCGAGAGCTTGAAGAAACTGCGGGCGCAAGGATCTATATTTCGGAGTTTCGCGGC
>CACYCC010000220.1 GCA_902772805.1 uncultured Lachnospiraceae bacterium
GAATGCCATATTGTCATAAACTGACATATGAGGATACAGAGCGTAGTTCTGGAATACCATCGCGATATCTCTGTCCTTGGGTTCAACGTCGTTAACGATTCTGTCACCGATCTTTAATTCGCCTGAAGTGATGTCTTCAAGACCTGCGATCATACGAAGTGTGGTGGACTTACCACAACCTGAAGGACCAACGAAGATGATGAACTCTTTGTCCTGGATCTCAAGGTTGAAGTTCTTAACGGCTTCAAATCCGTTAGGATAAACCTTGCAGATGTTTTTCATGGATAAACTTGCCATAAAATATTTTCCTCCTAAATAAATTGCCGGGGTTCCCCCGAAATCTACTACAGTATACAAAAACGGCCATGGACTTGCCATGACCGTATTGACCAAAAATTTTATTCTTTTCTGTCAACCTTGCCCATCGGGATCCGGTGTGTTGGGAATGTTGCACAAAAACCCGGGTTGAATTTGGGTATTGTGCACAACGCCTGATATTCCTTGACTCCCTTAACAAACAACCGATTTGAAAATACCAAATCGGTTGCGAAACGCTCCGCGCATGTCTCAGGCCTTGCCGTACTTTTCCTCATCGTAAAATACGAGCTGGTTTTTGCCGCGTTTCTTGGCTCTGTAAAGTGCCTGATCGGCTGCCACGTAAAGATCCTTGAAAGTGGATCCGTCGGAGGGATATATGGCTACACCGATACTTGCGGTTGCCGAATATTTGACATAATCCCCACCTGCTTTAAAATCGTGGAAGAATCTTGTGATCCTGTTGGCTTCACGTTCTACTATCAGATCGTCGTTGACGTCTTTTAAGAAGATCATGAATTCATCACCGCCGGTACGACCTACGATATCGGTAACACGAAATTCCGTCCTTATCTCCTTACCGAGTGTCTTAAGAAGCGTATCACCGAATGCATGGCCCATGGTATCGTTGACCTTTTTAAAGTTATCGATATCAAGTATAAACAATACGCCATGCCCGTTCGGATGGTCCGTTATGTATTCCGCGATCATCCTCTCGGTAGCGGACTTGTTGGTAAGCTCTGTCAGCATATCCATATCCGCCTTGTCTTCGAGTTTTCTGCCGCGCTCCTTGCTCTTGGAGATCGTGTAGATCAAAAGTCCCAAAGACACGCATACGAAAACTCCCAGCACTACAACAAGCTTGATGACAATGGACTTTAAGTCCCTGAACAGATCGTCCACCATTCCTTCAACGAGATATTCCCTCACACCTATTCCTATATACCAGTCCTCGATAACCACGGGGAAACAGGCAATGGTACGGTCTTCTCCCATATAATTGCTGTGAATGGCACAACCCGAATCGTTGTAAAGCTTATTTTTAAAATAGTTGTAATCTTCCCTTTCCGCACCGCTTTGAATGGGTGATAAGAAAGAACCTTCCGTTAAGAAATTGCTGTTTGAATCCGCAAATCCGTCAAGAACATCTATTATCGTTCCGTCTTTTTTGAACAATATCGCAAAAGAATAATCTTCGTATCCGCTTTTTATGAATTTGTTTGCCACTTCCGAAGGATCCATCCAGAACAGTACCCCGTCCCCGTTATCTCCGATAGGACATGCGATGAGAACAACTCTGGTCCTGCCGTTTCCGTCATCGGGAACATCAAAATAACTCGTCTTGACTATGCCTTCTTCGGGAAGATAGTTTTCAAGGAGGGATACACCGTATTTTTCTCCCGTGACATCTACAATACCTTTTCCGGCTTTATAAAGCATAATATTGTAAAAATCAGAATGATCTGCGATACTTTCGATCACAACGACGTTTTCTTTGTCCAAAAGATCTTTTCCGGATTTAATGGCATGATCTTCAATTATTCCGCTGTAATCAAGTGCACTTTCAATATCGTTTTTTAACTCCGAGGCCCATACCCCCGCAGTCAATATAAATGTCTCCTGTGCCGTTTCACGCGAATTGGCTGTTCCTCTTCTGATAAAAGAAAACAAAAGAGAAACTATCACGATGATAAAAGCCATTCCGATGATCACCCAGGAAAACCAGGAATTTTTCTTTAATTTTGCGTCGCTCATAAGCGCCCCCTAATCAGCTTTACGCTATTCCTCATTCTGTATCTTTTGATGAATCGTCATCGCTTGAATCTTTTTTATCGCTGTCGTCGGCATCCGTAGTGTTGTCTGTACCAAGACTCCACTCATCGCCTGAAGCAGTGTTTTCTTCTTCGGGCTCATATTTTTTGAAAGTCTTGTTGTATAAAAGCGCTGACAGATAAGCCGGAACCGAAAACCAGAATAAGACCGCAAGTCCCATCAGTGCACCCGTCTCAAGCATGATGGCGGCATAAGTAAGAATTAGCGGCAAAGCTCCTATCACTACAATGAGAACGGTCTTTGGCAGCACGGTAATGCTCATCATAAACGCATTCCTGAACGTATGCCTGATAGGATTGTAAAAATGTGACTGAAGCGGAAATACAAATGATACGGTAAACAGGTAAAGCACCGTAGCGATCAGAAGACCGATACGCACAATACCGTTCATCGAACTGTTTTCCGTGTTTCCCACCACTTCCACAACGGCTTCCTCTATATTTCCGTTTTGCATATTTACCACAATGTGCGGGCTTATGATATAAAAATCAAACGCCAGTATTGCTCCGGTCAAAAGGACTATCAGCCAGATGATCGTGGATTGTTTGAAATTAAGCTTAAATGACTTAAAAAAGTCTTTGGTGATGTAGCCTTCCTCTCCGCGTACAAGTTTAAGACAAGAGTAGTGAAGTGCCGTAAAGGCCGCGCCTGCCGTAATGATAGGAATACAGCAGATTATCGTTAAAATATTAAGCCATAAAAGATCGGCTACCTTGTTTAAAAACCTGACCAAAGGACTGTCAAGATCGAATATCTTACCCATTTATCATAACCACCTGAACATATTATTTTATAGATTTAAAAGTGATCTCATAATTCTCACTTAATTTTCTGTACATTGAAAGCTGTGCGGTACTCTTTTCCTTAACGGCGCTCATGATCTGATCGTAAAACATTGTAAACGTACGCACCACTTCGCGGCTTAACTTACCCCTGTCGGCCTCTTCTTTAAGGATCGAGATTATCTCTTCCCTGGATTTCTCCCTTCGGTAACTTCTGGGACTTGTCAGTGCCGTTACAACGTCTGCAACCTGAAGTACCAGCTGAAGCCGGTTCATCTGATATTCCTTTAATCTCTTGGGATATCCCGAACCGTCACATCTTTCGTGATGCGCTGTAATGATATTTAAAAGGTCGTCCCCGACTTTACCCTTAAGGATCGTTTCGATGATATTAACGTGGTTTCTGAGCCCCGCCATTTCTTCATCCGTAAGCTTTCTGGGTGCTTCGAGTACTTCCTTGGACACGGAGCACATTCCGGCATCATGAAGGATCGCCGCATAATACAACATTTCCGTATCATCTTTTGAAAGAAGGAGCTTATCCGCCAACTGATTGCATATCTGTACGCAGGCGACCACATCGACCATCGAATAATCGCTTCTGAAACTTATGCAACTCATGATACCCGTCAGGAGTTCTTCTTTTTCCTCGTTGGTAAAAAGAAGGTACGTGAACAGATCATCGAGTTCCGCCTTATATTCACCGCTTGAGATCTTACCGAAAACATCGTATTTCTTTTGAGCCGAATACAAAAGATTAAGCGCTTTTGACGAATACTTGGTATCGGCCTGTTTGTTAAACATCATGTAGTCAAATTTGCTTCCCAAAATGGCCGAATACATATCCATCTTTTCGGCAACATTGAGCGCATGTATTATCTCGGTAAACTCATAATTGGTCTTGGGCACTTTATCATAATCCGTATGATGATAAAGAATGATCTTGGCCCTGTCCTTAAACGGCGTTAAATACAGTAAAAACAGATAACCGTATATCGAATGGGGCATATAGTCCCTTGATTCATACCTTAAATGATCTTCGAGATAGTCTGTCTTGAAAGCGCCGATGTCATGCATCGTTGCGATAAAACAAAACTCCGCTATCTCAAACATCTCGTACCTGTCCATACACAGCAGCATTTTGTACAAAATATAAGCAGTCCTTTCCCCATGGTTAATAACCTTGGGGTCAAGGAGTTTGAGCACATCTCTGATTATTTTGTAAATATCGCAACTGTGAACAAGTTTCATATAATAATCTTTCAGTGAAAGTTTA
>CACYCC010000221.1 GCA_902772805.1 uncultured Lachnospiraceae bacterium
AGTGAACATATGCCGTTTGAAAGCGTATGCGGAAGCATAGGTATTACACGATCTGCCAGATACGTGCTCGTACCGCGTTCGTATGCTTCATGATCGAGTGCTGAGTTTTCCTGAACATAATTTGAAACATCCGCAATATGAACACCAAGTCTGTAGATATCATCAACGATCTCAAGACTTACGGCATCGTCAAGATCTTTGGCGTCCTCGGAGTCAATGGTCACCATGGTAAGATCCCTTAAATCCTCTCGCCCCGCCATATCGGCTTCCGATACGGGTTTTGAAACGTTTTCGGCCTGATTAAGTACCTTTACCGGAAACTCATCGGGTATACCCATTGCTCTTACTATTGCAAGTATATCCACTCCCGGATCGTTTATATGCCCTAGTATCTCTGTGATCTTACCTTCGGGCTTATGATTACGATCACCATATTTTAATATCTCGACAACTACTTTATGACCGGTAACAGCACCCTTTGAGTTCTCTGCCGAGATAAAGATATCGTCACTTATCCTGGGATTGTCGCATATCACAAAACCGAAACCTTTGGACGAAGCTTCATAGGTTCCCACGATCTCCTCATCGCATCGCTTGTCGATAGAAAGAACTTTGGCAACCGCACGTTGTGTTTCAGTCTTTTCCTTTATAACTTCAACCGTAACAATATCGCCGTTAAAGGCATTCATTGAATCTTCCCGTGAAACAAAGAAATCGTCATCAAGTCCCTCGACCCTTACGAAGCCGAAATCCGACTTTGAACCCATAAAGGTGCCGGTAAACATCGGGCGGCGCTTACGGCCTTTTACACCTGCTTTTACAGCTCCGTATCCGCCGGTAAATGATTTCTTAAGTTCATTCGATGAAGGCAGGTTTACGTCTCCCTCGGCAGTATTTTCATCCGCATGAAGAATGAGTTTACCTCTTTTGGTACAGTCGATGATCTTTTCTGATATCATCTCATCGATTATCGAGTCAAATTCTCCGCGGTTTTCCTCACTTACCTGCATAAAAACGGCAAGCTCCCTGCGTCGCATCGGAACGTAGAGCTCGTCATTAAACAATTCTTCAATTAACTTTTTTCTTTTTTCTCTTGTATTCATATATTTATTATCCCATACATTTACATCGCCGCGAAGTACTTTCTTTTGCAGAAAAAAAGACCACCCGCAAGCGAGTGGTCTCATTCATTGTCCGAAAACTTACTGGAATCTGCCGGAACTAAGGAAATTAAGCACCGCAGCCAGAACTATGAATGCTACAGCAAGCCACTTGGTGACTTTCATAAGCACGCCTTCCATCGAACGGCCTTTAGCCTTGCCCCAATATGTCTCTGCAGCTCCCGCAACGGCACCGAGTCCTGCGGATTTACCTTCCTGCATAAGCACTACTACGAGCAATGCAAGTGAAACCACTATAAATACTATTGTTAATACAATCTTTAATACTTCCATATTAACCTCTTCATAAAATGTAGATCTCCGTTACAATCAAAGCAACGATAATTTTATCATATGGATACCACTATTTCAAGCACTTTTTTGGCTTTGATCACTTAACTATGAGCGACTTACCGGTCATCTCTGCGGGCTGTGTTTCACCCATGCACTCGATAAGTGTGGGAATGATATCCGCAAGGCATCCGCCCTCACGAAGCTTAACATCACCGTAGTTAACAAGTATGAAAGGAACCTG
Organism: uncultured Lachnospiraceae bacterium; assembly: GCA_902772805.1. Classification (GTDB taxonomy): domain Bacteria; phylum Bacillota; class Clostridia; order Lachnospirales; family Lachnospiraceae; genus UBA1258. The sequence goes on from CACYCC010000221.1 coordinate 1,696, forward strand.
ATTGGTGGTATGTGCGGTAAAGGGTTCGCCTGTTTCGTAATCAATGAGCTGTTCACAGTTACCGTGATCGGCACAGATAAACAATACACCGTCAACTTCCTTGATGAATTCAACTACTTCACCCACGCACTTATCGATAACTTCAACAGCTTCGATCGCTGCTTTTAAAACGCCTGTATGACCTACCATATCAGGGTTAGCGAAGTTACAGATTATAACATCATATACGGGAGTTCCGTCTTCGTTCTTGGCTGTGATCGCTTTTGAAAGTTCATCACATACGGTATAAGCGCTCATTCGGGGCTTTTTGTCGTATGTGGGAACATATTTGGGTGAATCAACAAGTATTCTCTTCTCTCCTTCATTGGGAGCTTCAACGCCACCGTTGAAAAAGAAAGTAACATGCGCATATTTTTCGGTCTCTGCTATACGAGCCTGCTTCATACCCTTTGCGGCAAGCCACTCACCGAACGTATTGGTAACGGATATCTTGTGGAAAGCAACATCTTTGTTGGGGATCGTAGGATCGTAATCCGAGAAGCATACATAAGTAACATCAAGTCTCTTACCGCGCTCAAACTTGTCAAACTCATCATCACAGAAGCAATGAGTGATCTCGCGCGCACGGTCGGGACGGAAATTGTAAAAGATAATGGAATCGCCGTCTTTTATAGTTGCAACGGGAGCACCGTTTTCTTCGATCACCGTAGGAACTACGAATTCATCGGTAACCTCTTTGTCATAAGAAGACTGAATGGCCTCGGTAGCGCTTGACGCTTTAAGTCCTTCGCCCTTTGTAAGTGCATCGTAAGCTATCTTTATACGATCATAGTTGTTATCTCTGTCCATAGCGTAATAACGTCCGGATACGGTTGCTATCTTACCTACGCCGATCTCAGCCATCTTGGCCTCGAGCTCTTTGGCATACTCAAGTCCGCCTGTGGGAGGTGTGTCACGACCGTCTAAGAAAGCATGTACATAAACCTTGTCAAGACCGTTTCTTTTGGCAAGTTCAAGTAATCCGTAGAGGTGAGTGTTATGAGAATGTACACCGCCGTCTGATAATAGTCCGTACATATGAAGTGCGGAATTTTTCTCCTTACAGTTGTTGATCGCTTTAAGGAGTGCTTCATTTTCAAAGAAGGTTCCGTCCTGGATCTCCTTGGTGATCCTGGTAAGTTCCTGATATACGATACGTCCGGCACCCATGTTAAGGTGTCCTACTTCAGAGTTACCCATCTGGCCTTCGGGAAGACCTACAGCCATTCCGCTCGCATTACCCTTAACAAAAGGATATTCTTTCATAAGTCTGTCCATAACGGGGGTATTTGCCTGTTTTACGGCATTTCCCTCAACCTTGTCGTTTAAGCCGTAACCGTCAAGTATTAATAAAACTACAGGTTTTTTAGCCATTTCAAATCTCCTTTTCAATATATTCTTTATGCGATACTTTTAAAGCCGCTTAACATGCCCGCAACTTTAAAGTTATATTTTTAAACCATGAAGGATTATACACAAAAGATAGTCAATAATCAACACTTATAAGACACAGGCCTTGAGCCGGAGCGGTCTCACCGGCAAGCCGGCGATCCTTTTTTTCAAGAAGTGTCTGCATCTCTTCGGGTTTTCTTTTTCCGAATCCGACTTCCAAAAGAGTGCCTGTCAGTATTCGGACCATATGCTGCAAAAAACCGGTGCCGTGATATGTTAAACGGATATAATCACCTGTTTTCTCAATATCTATTCTGTCAACACATCTGACCGTTGATTTTTTCATGCGCGGATTGGAGCAAAAAGAAGCAAAATCATGCTCTCCTTTTAAATAAACTGCCGCCGCTTTCATCTTTTCGATATCGGGACATTTATCAAGTGTGTAAACGTATTTTCTGTCAAATATCGGCTTTTCGTCGCCCACATAACATGTATAGCGATACGTTTTTCCGGTGGCGTTGTATCTTGAGTGAAATCTTTCTCCCGCAAATGCTACCTTTTCAATACAGATATCATCGGGAAGGTAACTGTTTATGTAATGCTTGATCTCGCTTTCCGAAAGATCCGTATCGGCTCGAAAATGAGCGACCATTCCGATCGCATGGACTCCCGCATCCGTTCGTCCTGCCCCCAGTACTTCGGTTTCTTTGTCAACCATCCTGGACACAACTTTTTCAATCTTTCCCTGAATGGTCATATCGGTATTCGGCTGATGTTCCCATCCATAATATCTCGTGCCGTCATATGAAATATTCAATCGGATATTCTTGGGCATTCATTTAACCTCATGATCAATTTGCGCTTCGTCTTTTGGCGTTTTATTATTCTTTATCTGCCACCGGGTTCTTTAATAAACACGGCCCGGAAATATCCGGGCCGCTTTGGTATGCATTAGATTAAAGTGTGGAAGCCTCGGCAACAACTTTCTTTAATGCCTCAAGTGCTTCGTCGGGAAGCTTATCATAGCCTTCCTTCTTGGTAGCAAAACCTTCAACTGCGTCTACACGGTTCTGCATAGCATTCTTAAGTGCTTCTGTATAAGACTTATCCTGAAGATTGGGAGTGAAGTCTGCAGTCTTACCTGACCAGTCATACATGATCTCGATGTCTGAGAAAGGTCCCCACTTCTCGAATTTAGCCTTGCCTTCAACGATCGTCTCAAGAATTCCGAGAGTATCGGCAGGCTTACACTTTGTGCCCATGAAGTCGCCGGTGTTAACGATGTAGCAGTCAACGTTCTTCTCTTCAACGAGCTTCTTGAACTTCTCATAGTCGTTTACAAGAGGATAGGTTCTGAAGGGGTTAGCGTAAGGAACGATACGAAGTGCGTTCATATCTGTACCTGCAGCTACACGCTCAGCGGTAGATGTCTTGGTGGCAAGAGTTGCGCCCATAACGGATGCAAGTGCCGAACCTTTAAGCTTAACTACCGGAGGAATGGTAGGATCCTTCATGATCCAGAATATAGCGTTAACGGGAGACTCAATCTTATCAACACGGTTAGGGCTCCAGAGTTTGGACTTGATGGCACGTCCGTTACCGTTACGGATATCTTCGGTAACTATCTGGATCTTGTTGTCCTCATCAAGCGTGCAGGATACGTTCTGTACGGTAAGGAGGAACTTGTTGTCGGGACATCCCGTAGGATAGTCAGCCGTCTTATCAAAGTATGTAGGCTCAAGTGCTACGGAAGAACAGGTATCGGTATTGATAATGAATGCATCATCGTGAAGAACCTTGATGCCGCCGAATGCATCGTACTTGCCGTTGTGCTTGGCATGTGTAAGTGTTGACTTACCCGATCCCGAAAGACCGTATACGGAAGCAACGAACTTCTTTCCGCCTTCAAGTGAGTATTCTTTCTGTCCGCCGTGACATGAAGCATAACCGTTTCTGTTAGCGATTGCCCAAGCGATAGTAAGAGTACCTTTCTTGTGCTCACCAAAGTATTTCATACCAAGGATGGCAGCACAGTTCTGGTCTGTATCAAAGTAGCAAAGAGTAAGAGGATCGGATAAGCAGCTGTAATCAACGTCGGGAGCTTCTTCGGGAACCCACTGAGGATTTGAGAAGATGTAGATATCAGGCTCTTTGCCTTCGCCAACGGGTTTGGACTGCTTGTACATCTGAACATACTTATCTGACATATACTGGAAGTTTAACATCCAGTTGTAAAGAAGATTCTCTTCTCCTTCGGGAATAAGAAGGTGAGCCTTTACCATGAACTCGGGATCGAGACCGATAAAGCACTCTGCATGATACATGGTAAGCCATCTGGTCTTGTAAACGGCATCCATGACTACCTTGTCAAGCTTGGTAGCATCTACGCCGGGTTCGCCTTTGATACGACGAGCTGCTGCATAACGTCCTGTAACTGCACCGTCATTGAAAAGAAGAACTTTTGCGTCTTTTTCAAGACCCTGTTCTTCTGCACGATATACGGGCATATCGGTAACTACGGTACCGGGTGAATTCTTAGCTAACTCGTAAGCTTCTCTTACGGTGTTAACCTTAACAACATTGTTGCCATAGAAAGCGGCTTCGATGATGGAACGTGTCTTACTGAAACCAACTTTGCCGGCACCAATCTCGGAAATCGGATAATAAGCTTTTGTCGACATATAATGTCCTCCTTAATTTATATTTTTATTGGTGAAAAATTTTTTAAAATTTCGCACAATATTATCCCAAAAACACCTTAAAAAGTCAAGGTGATCATTGAAACTGTTTAACATAATTTCAAAGCGGTTTAGTCTGCTCAAGAAGCCATTTTCTCTCTTCCTCGGAAAGATAACGGGAAGTCTTTTCATAGGTTTCTTTGTGATATTTGTTGATTCTTTCAATATCCTTAGGCTCAAGGCAGTTTACGTCTATTCCGTCTCTGTCTATGGGAACCCATGTAAGATGCTCAAATTCCATAAACTGTCCGTCCGAAGTCTTGACCGATCTCTTGCATAAGATCACATTTTCGGTCCTGATCCCGTGACTTCCTTCAACATAAACGCCGGGTTCGTCGGAAACCGTCATTCCCTCTTCAAATACCGCCTCTTCAACATCTTTGGAGTATTTCCATCTGATGCCGTGAGGTCCTTCGTGAACGTTTAAGAAATAACCGACGCCATGCCCTGTTCCGCACTTATAATCGATGCCGAGCTCCCATAGCGGTTCGCGTGCCAGGATGTCAAGATTTCTGCCCGTACAGCCGTACAGGAATTTCGCATCCGCAAGCGCCAGCATTCCGGCGGCAACCTTTGAAAAATGAAGTTTCATGTCATCGGATATGGGTCCTACGATAAATGTCCTGGTAACATCGGTCGTACCTTTTAAATACTGTCCACCCGAATCAACCAGCATCATTCCTTCAGGTTTTAAATAGGAAAAGTTTTCGGGCGTTGCTTCGTAGTGCATCATCGCGGCATTGGCACCGTAACCTGCTATCGTGGCAAAAGAAAGATCCTTGAATCCCTCCACTTCGCTTCTTAAGCCGTCGATCTTGGCGGCACAGTCAAGTTCCGAGACCTTTTCAAGATCGGCCTCTTTTTTAAGCCAGTACATGAACTTGATAACACAGACAGAATCAAGAATGTTTATTTCTTTAAGATTCTTTATCTCTGTCTCGTTTTTAACGGCTTTTAACGACGTTGTGGGATTGATCGAGTCGATAAGTTCATTGTTTAAAGATGCTTTTTCAAGCACTTCATAACTCACTACGCTCTTTTCGACAAGTATTTTACCCTCACACCTGTATGTGGCAAGGAAATCAAAAAACGAATCATAAGGCATCACGGTAAAGCCTTCGGCTTTAAGACCGGCTACGGGTTCCTTATTTAAAAGATAGTCCTGTACAAATAAGACAGCATCACGTTTATCGATTATCAGATATGATAAAAATACGGGATTATGAAGTATATCGGATCCTCTTAAATTTGTGATCCAGGCGATATCGTCAAGCTTTGAAAGTATGAGTCCCGACGCGTTCTTTTTACCGAACTCTTCTCTTACTCTTGCTAATTTGCTTCCGGCCAATTCGCCGGAATATTCAACAGGGAGATCAAATACATCACCGCTCGGAGGCGCGGGACGGTCGGTCCAGAGATCACCCGCAAGGTCTGTATCTCCTTTAAGTTTTGCGCCGTTTTCGGATAATATCTCCTCTATCCGCTTTCCGAGTTTTGCGTTGATCGTGCGGGCATCAACAACAAGCGTTTCACCCGTTTTTACATTTTCCCTGATGAATTCGGTTAATGTGGGAACGCCTTCCTCTCCCGATTTCATAAGAGTTATCGTAGTGTCCTTAAGTTCTTTTTCGGCCTGGATAAAAAATCTGCCGTCGGTCCACATATAGGCATTGTCTTTATCAAGCAGCAAAACGGCATTATCACCCGTAAATCCGGTGTAATACTCTCTTGTCTTAAAATGATCCGAAACATATTCGGAAGAATGATAATCGTCCGATGTCATGAGATACCAGTCAAAACCTGACTTTGACATCTCGGCTCGGAGTTTGTTTAATCTTTCCAATATCTTATTCATAAATCCTCACACCATCGGTTAACCGATGAAATCTCATATAGCTTTTATTTTTTTATAAGTATGTCAACCGCGGAACTGGTTCCCAGACGATCTGCTCCGAGCGCAAGGAACTTTTCCATGTCTTCTCTTGAACGTATCCCGCCTGCAGCCTTGATCTTAACGTCCGGCCCGATGTTTTCTTTGAACAGTTTTACATCGTCAAACGTGGCGCCGCCCGTACCGAATCCGGTTGAAGTCTTGATATAATCGGCACCGGCCTCTGTCACGATCTTACACATCTTTATCTTTTCTTCATCGGTAAGATAACATGTCTCAATGATGACCTTTAAGATATAGTTTCCCGTGGCTTTGCGGATTTCCTTAATCTCGTTTAAAACCTTGTCAAAATCACCGTTTTTGACATCATTTATATTGATGACCATATCGATCTCTGATGCTCCGTCATTGATGGCATTGATAACTTCAATGATCTTGGCGGATGTCGTCGAATATCCGAGAGGAAAGCCGATAACGGTACAGATATTTATCGCATCACCGTAATTGTCGTTTATCCATTTGATATAACAGGGCGGAACACAGACAGAAGCGGTTTTATACTCTACCGCTTCATCACAAAGTTTCTTTATGTCAGCCGTTGTGGCATATGCCTTGAGTTGAGTATGATCTACATGTGAAAAGAGTTCTGCATCGGTCATGTCAATTTCCTCCGTTCTGTCGTCACTGTCTTTTATTTTTCTTTATTGCTTATATCAACTTTTGTCTTATCCCGTATACTGTTTTTAGGCTTGTCATCATAGCTTTTTCTAAAAAGAAAATGATTCTGAGCCTTTACGGTCATTACGGAATAAAAGATAAGAAGCCCGATATATCCGCAATTGATCACGATCTCGCACCAAAGCGGAAATGACAGATATTCACCCGCGATCGAAAAAGCGGAAAAACCGATAAGAACAAGCGCAAAGATGATAATGCGCGGAAACATGTGGTCTATATAGCCCTGTTTATCGGGTGCTTTTTCAAGATCTATCTTGGGATTAACGAAAAAAGAAGGAATGGTTCCTTCTCTCTTCATCTTAATATCCAAAATCAACATATATAAAGCAACACCGGCAAGTATAGCTTCTATAAAGAGCATTACTTTTCCTCCGTTTCGGATAATACTTTTTCAATTCGTTCTATGATCTCTTCGGGAACAAACGGCTTTCTGATATAATCGGCCGCACCGAGACTGAGTCCTTTGTCCTGGGTTGAATCATTGTTGTCTGCGGTAAGCAGTATGACGGGAATATCTTTGTATTTTTTATCTGCAGAAAGTTCTCTTAATACATCAAACCCGTCCATAACAGGCATCTTGACATCCAAAAGGATAAGATCCACAGCGGTCTTATTAAGAATCTTAAGTGCCTGCTCTCCGCTCTTGGCCATGGAAAGCGAATAATTATCCTTTAAGATCTCCGCTATATATCTTAAGTTTATCGTAACATCATCAACTATCAGGATATGCTTTTTGCTTTTCACCTACAACTCCTCATCATAATCCCATGTTATCAAGTACAAGCTTTTTCATTCCCGCTCTGTCACAAACCGTTTTGTGAAGTATGTCTGCATTTTTGATCTCATCGATAGCCTTGGGGATATCGACATTTGCAACCTTTGAAAGTTCATCGATAAGTGCAAAATCTTCCATATCCTCATATTTCTTATCGATCGCCTTGAGTACGGATCTTGCAAACTTAAACGGACTTGCGGTGGATGCGATAACCGTTATCGTATCGTCCTTTGTTTCCGAAACATATTTATCATATGCCGCAGCCGCAACCGCCGTATGTGTATCTATTACATATCCGGTCTTATCGTAGAGATCTTTTATCTTTTTGGAACTTTCATCCCAGTTTGCGAATTCGCCGACAAAATCACTCATAAACTCGCGCATGCCGGGTGTAATGTCATATTTTCCTTCGGTTGAAAGACGTTTCATAAACGATGCGGTCTTTTCGGCATCGCAGTCTGCCGAAAGATATATGAGTCTTTCAAGATTTGACGATATAAGTATATCCATTGAAGGAGAATCCGTTAAAATGAAATCTCTGTTCTTGTCATAAGTTCCGCACTTAAAGAAATCAAACAATACTTTGTTGTCATTGGATGCACATATAAGTGTTTTGATAGGAAGTCCCATCTTTTTGGCAAAAAATGCGGCCAGGATGTTTCCGAAATTACCTGTGGGAACACATACATTTATCATATCGCCGGGCTGAATGCGCCCGTTCTCGACGAGTTTTCCGTAAGCATATACATAATACGCTACCTGAGGAACAAGTCTTCCGATATTCATGGAATTGGCTGAAGAAAACTGAAAGCCCTTTGATGCCATCAGATCTCTTAATCCGGCATCACCGAAAATCGCTTTAACTTCGGACTGGCAGTCATCAAAATTACCGTCAACACCTATTACCTGAGTGTTGGCGCCCTTCTGAGTGATCATCTGCAGTTTCTGTATGTTCGATACGCCGTCCTTGGGATAAAAAACAATGATCCTGGTGCCCGGTACATCGGCAAATCCGGCTAAAGCAGCTTTACCGGTGTCTCCGCTTGTTGCGGTAAGTATAACGATTTCTTTGTCCGAATGATTCTTGCGGACTGCCGTTGTTATAAGATGAGGAAGGATCGATAAAGCCATGTCCTTGAACGCTATCGTCTGTCCGTGGAAAAGTTCAAGATAATATGCATTGTCGGCCTTTACAAGAGGAGCTATCTCAGGTGTATCAAACTTCTCATCGTATGCGGCGTCGATACATGCCATAAGTTCTTCGTCTGTGTAATCTTCAAGAAAACCTTTCATGACTGTGAACGCAGTCTTTTTGTAATCGAGTTTTGCCAGTTCGTCAAGTCCGACGCTTAACTTGGGAAACTCACTCGGAACGAAAAGGCCGCCGTCATCGGAAAGGCCCTTAAGTACTGCTTGTGAAGCACTTAATCGTATGGAACTGTCTCTCGTGCTTGAGTAATACATTTCTATTTTACCTCAAAATATTATAAATCTACCAATATAAGATAACGCAAATCCCCTAGCAATTCAATATCAGATTTTCCAATACATCTACCATTTTTTCCATTGCTCTTATCGGAATAAGTTCCTTGCGTCCGTGGAAATTATAACCGCCGGTTGAAAGATTGGGGCAAGGGAGTCCCTTAAACGAAAGGAGTGCTCCGTCGGTACCTCCGCGTATGGGCTTTATGATGGGAGTAACATCGCAGGCCTTAAAAGCTTCCTCGGCCTTCTTGATGATATGTGGATGTTTTTCTATGATCTCCCTCATGTTTTTATAAGAATCTCTTATCAAAACCGTAACGGTGTCACTTCCGTACTTCTCATTAAGGAATGTACCTATGTCATTCGCTTTCTTTTTCCTTAACTCAAAATTGGCTTTGTCGAAGTCTCTGATGATGTAGTTAAGCTTTGCAGCCTCTTCGTCTCCTTCCATGTGGGTGAGGTGATAAAAACCCTCATACCCCTCAGTATGTTCAGGTCTTTCCCATGCAGGAAACATCGATGCATATTCCATTGCTATAAGCGATGCGTTTTTCATCTGATTTTTGGCTGTTCCGGGATGGATATTGATTCCTTTTACATCCACAGTAAGTGAAGCCGCGTTAAAGCATTCATATTCAAGTTCTCCCAAAGCTCCGCCGTCGATAGTATATGCGTAATCGGCCCTGAATTTCTCAAGATCAAACTTATCCGCACCCCTGCCTATCTCTTCATCGGGCGTAAATGCTATATATATCACTCCGTGATCGGGTGCATTGGGCGCGCTCATGCGTTCTGCAAGCGCCATTATTTCAGCAACCCCGGCCTTATCGTCGGCTCCGAGTACTGAATCTCCGCTTGTCACAACAAGGTCGTCACCCTTTAAAGAATCAAGAAAATCAAAGCCGTCGATAACGGTCCCGTTTTTAAGTGTGATCGCCTTGCCGTCATAATCACTTACTATCTGAGGGTCCGTAGGTCCTTTTACTGCATCCGATGTATCCACATGCGCGATCAGTCCGACACTTGAATGTGTGCCCGTACCCTTCGCGGGGATCGATGCATAAACATATCCGAATTCATCCGTCTCGGCATTTTCTAT
>CACYCC010000222.1 GCA_902772805.1 uncultured Lachnospiraceae bacterium
AAGGGCCTTGTATTTTCGGGAGAATCGCCCGACGGCAGGATCATGGAGATGGCGGAGATCCCCGACCACCCCTATTTCATAGCAACACAGGCGCACCCCGAATTTAAATCGCGCCCCGACGCGGCGCACCCCTTATTCAAAGGACTTGTAGAAGCCGCAATCGGGTACGCAGCAAAAAGGCAATAAAACGGCGCAGTGAAAAGGCACTGCAAAACAGCAATATAAAGCGCCGCGAAACGGCAACAAACCACGCGGCCGGGAAAGGGAACCAAAATGGATAACCGTGATAATTGCAGGAATATGTATGAACCTTCATTTGAACATGACAACTGCGGAATAGGCGCAGTCATCGACATACACGGCAAGAAGAGCCACGCGATCGTGGACGACGCTTTAAAGATCGTCGAAAACTTAGAGCACCGCGCGGGCAAGGACGCCAAGGGTGAGACCGGTGACGGTGTCGGCATCCTTACGCAGATACCTCATAAGTTCTTTAAGAAAGTGATGGAAAAAGAAGGCGTTTCGCTTCCCGGAGAACGTGAATACGGCGTAGGCATGTTCTTTTTCCCAAGAGACGAACTTAGCCGCCGTCAGGCCATGAAGATGTTTGAGGTGATCGTTGACAAGGAAGGCCTTGAATTCCTGGGCTGGAGAAAGGTTTCGACGGTCGAATCGGTGCTTGGTTCCAAAGCGCTTGAAAGCTGCCCCGACATCTTCCAGGGGTTTGTAAAAAAGCCCGCGGGAGCACGCACAGACCTTGAATTTGACAGAAAACTCTACGTTGTAAGGCGTGTTTTTGAGCAGTCAAACGACAATACCTATGTGCCCTCGCTTTCCTGCAGGACGATAGTTTACAAGGGAATGTTCTTAGTCGGTCAGTTAAGGACGTTCTTTAAGGATCTTCAGGACAAGAGCTACGAATCCGCCGTTGCGATGGTGCATTCAAGATTCTCCACCAACACGAATCCCAGCTGGCACAGGGCCCACCCCAACAGAATGCTGGTACATAACGGCGAGATCAACACTATCCGCGGAAACGTCGATAAGATGCTGGCAAGAGAAGAAACGATGTTTACGGATGTTTTCTCACCCGAAGACATGACAAAGGTACTGCCCGTTATCCCGTCGGAAGGCTCGGATTCGGCAATGCTTGACAATACGCTTGAATTTATGGTCATGAGCGGTATGGATCCCGCTCTTGCAGCCATGATACTCATTCCCGAACCCTGGGACCACAACGACACGATATCCGATAAGGTAAGGGATTTCTACGGATATTATGCAACGATGATGGAGCCCTGGGACGGACCGGCGTCCATTCTTTTCTCGGACGGCGACGTGATGGGTGCGATACTTGACAGAAACGGCTTAAGACCTTCGAGATACTATATCACCGATGACGGCAGACTGATCCTTTCTTCCGAGGTCGGTGTTCTTGACGTCGATGAGGCGCATATCGTTAAAAAAGAAAGACTTCACCCCGGCAAGATGTTACTGGTGGACATGAAGCTTCATAAGATCTATTCCGATGCCGAGATCAAGGAAAAATATGCCCTAAAAGAGCCTTACGGTGAGTGGATAGACGGAAATACGTTAAGGCTCAAGGACTTAAAGATACCCAACGAGAAGACCGTTTCCTACAGCGAGACCGATCTTTCGAGACTTTTAAAGGCATTCGGTTATTCATACGAAGAGTATGCCGAAGAGATACTGTGCATGGCGCTTAATAAGAGCGAGCATATCGGCGCGATGGGTGTCGATACGCCTCTTGCGGTGCTGTCGGGACAGGCCCGCCCGCTGTTTGATTACTTTAAGCAAAACTTCGCGCAGGTCACCAATCCCCCGATAGATGCTATACGTGAAAAGATAGTTACTTCAACGGCCGTATATGTGGGTAAAAACGGCAATCTCTTATATGAAACACCCGAAAACTGCAGAGTGCTTAAGATAGAAAACCCCATCCTTACGGATCTTGACATGTTAAAGATACGTTCGATGGACAAAGAAGGCTTCAAGGTAGTGACCGTGCCGATCGTATACTACAAAAAGATGCCGCTTGAAAGAGCGATCGATCATCTCTTTGTGGAAGTCGACAGGGCCTATAAGAGCGGAGCCGACATACTGATCCTTTCCGACAGGGGAGTTGACGAAAACCACGTTGCGATCCCTTCGCTTCTTGCGGTTGCGGCAGTGCACAGACATCTTGTACAGACCAAGAAATGTACCGCCATGTCACTCATCCTTGAATCGGGTGAGCCGAGGACCGTGCATCACTTTGCAACGCTTCTCGGATTCGGTGCAAGCGCAGTGAATCCCTACCTTGCG
>CACYCC010000223.1 GCA_902772805.1 uncultured Lachnospiraceae bacterium
CGTTTGACTCTTGATCGCGCGTCCGTCACTTGCGGCAACCGTTCCTGCGCCGGTAACGTTCGGTGTGCCGTATTGACTGCCGATACGCAGATTTTTAAGAGAATTTATAACGGCAGGGTCAAACAGAACTTCTGCTTTGGCCAGTGCTATGGTAGCCGGATCACAGGAACCCGTAACAAGTGCAGCTCCGCCGCTAAGGGCTACAGGGTCGGGAACCGCCGTTTGTGCTAGAAGGAGTGCCTGCTCAGGAGTTGTAGCAACAAGTGCCTGCTGTTCAGGTGTTAAAGCAAGGCTTTCGGCTGCGAGATCAGTAGCAGAAGCATAAACGGCGTCAAACGCTGCCGAACGAGAAGTATCATTAGCAGCCTGATGCTGTTCCTGATCGGTTTCCTGTTTAGCAGGAGTCGTCTGTTTAGCAGGAATCTTCGGAGCAGTGCGCTGAGGATCGGTGGCCTTTCCTGTTTCAGGTGTAGGAGAGGCGCCTTCAATTGTACCACTCTCAGTAATCGGGTCTTCGCCTGTAGCTGTTATTACTTTTTTGCCGCCGAGGTAGTTATTAGTGACTTCTGTACGGACTCCATCGTCTATATTGTCATTTACGATTCCGCAATTGTTGGTAACCGAACTGACATCTGTTACGGTTCCCCAGTTATTCGTTACGTTGCTGTCATCGCCTGTAACTGTTCCGCTTGCATAGTTGTTGGTCACCTGACAATTGATGGCTTCCCCGTAATTATCGGTTATATCACAGCAATTAACCGTGCCGCCTGTATGGTTGATGCCAACGGTTCCGGAACTGCCATCGCCAACCGTGCCATAGTTATCTTTGATCACGCCTTCGCTGGCATTATCGGCAACCGTACCTGAGTTAACATTGACGGTTCCCTCGTTAACGGCGATCGTACCTTCGTTTATGTCGATCGTACCGTCATTTAAGGCAAGTGTGTCCGCACTGGTAAGATATATTTTACCGGTTTCAGTGTCGGGCGTGATATCGGAAGTCGTTTGATAATCCACCGCATAAATCCCCATCGGAAAAGCAAGCGCGCCCGCAACAGGTGTCAGGACCATGCTCGCCGCCATCACGGCAGCGGTACACTTTGCTGACACATTTTTAAAACATTTAATCTTCATAACATTCATTCCCCTTTCGGATTTAATCATCCTCCACTATTATATTACCAATTTCCATCTCCTTAAAGTACAAAAACTCGTTATAATACAATGAAACTGATCTCCTTGTAAGCCACTTAAAAGGGCTTGTGCGGGCCAAGGCGGAAGTCCCGGCGGAGTTAAAGGATTAATTTTTTAATCTGATTTTAATCTTTCTTCAAGGATCGTTTAAGAATAAGACTTTATTCTTGTATACAGAAAAGGAGGAAGAAAATGATCACATTATTCTGTATTATACTTGCACTTGCGATTTTCTTTAAATTATTTGGATTTGCGATGAGACTTGGATGGGGAATATTCAGATCGGTACTGTTTCTGATATGTTTGCCCGCGGTGATCCTGGCACTTGTATTCGGAGGCATCTTCATAGCGATCCCGGTACTGTTGATCGCAGGATTTGTTTGTTTCATAGTTAAAGTAGCCTGCTAACGCACTCTCCCGCGAGGGAGAGTGTTTTTTTGCTTAAATCCCATATCCCCCAATACGCAAGTATGTGTTATAATATTTTCCATGAATTTTAAGGTGGGGCAAAGAATTGGGTAAGATCAGATATCTTTTTAAACGTATAAGCCGCATGAACTACGGCGGTTTTTTCAAAATGGTCGACAAGGTTCACAAAAAGACCGGAAAGAACAGGATATTTCTTTTCTTCGACATGGTGCATTGCGGCTTAAAATATCAGGCCGGGTACGTGGATTACGATCTGTTTGAAATGTACCATATGAATGCGCGCGAAAGAGCGACCGTCATCACCAGGGGTATCAACAATTCCCTTATAAAGAGATTCAACGATCCCGAGAAGATGAAGATATTCCCCAATAAGGCCATGTTCAATGAACGCTTTAAAGACTATCTTAAGCGTGACTGGCTGTTAATTGACAAGGATAAGTTCGATGAGTTTGCCGAATTTGCGGCTAAACATCCGAAGATCGTTGCCAAGCCCGTCGACCTTCAATGCGGTCAGGGCATAGATATAGTGGATGTGACGGGACGCGACCTTCATGAAGTTTTCGATGACATTCTCTCAAAAGGTCAGCTCTTACTCGAGGAACCGGTTGTACAGTGCGAAGAGATCGCAGCTATCCACCCGGATTCCGTTAACACCTTAAGAGTTGTAACCTTGAAGGGAAGAGTGGTCGTTGCGTTCCTCCGTATCGGCAACAAGCATTTCCATGTCGATAATTTCAATCATGAAGGACTCGCCGCGCCGGTAGATATCCGTGACGGTGTCATCAGATTCAAGGCACTTAAGAAATCGGGCGAACTATATACGGAGCACCCCATTACAGGCGTACCGATCGTAGGCTTTCAGATACCCCGCTGGCCTGAGGTTGTTGCTTTTTGCGAAAAAGCAGCCAAAGAGATTCCCGAGGTGGGATATATCGGATGGGATGTATGCGTGATGCCTGATGACATCTGCTTTATCGAAGCTAACGAGTTTCCGGGACATGATATATACGGCCTTCCGCCGCATCGCGACAAAAACGAAGGCCTGCTTCCCGTATTCAACGCAGTTCTTGAAGGAAAAGATCCCATTGATGTGCTGAACGGCACGAAATAGAGATATAGTTTAATGATACTCAGGCCGCAGACAGATGATTGTTATTGCTGTCCGGTCGGATATATACGTTTTTCGGAGTTATAAATGGCAAAAAAAGGAGCCCGCTTTTATCTTGGGCATATAGCAGGAAAACTTACATACAGATTACAGCGGATGCTTAAAATGAACGCCACATATATGCCGGGGGATATCGCTTTGCGGATTTGTCCCGACTATCTGGGGCTTATCGGCCGTCCCGAAAAGATCGTATGCGTTACCGGTACAAACGGAAAGACCACGGTTTGCAACCTTTTAAACGACATACTGACGCGGGAAGGCTTTAAGATCATGAATAACAGCGCAGGCAGCAACACCAATTCGGGTATAGCATCGGCGTTGCTTAAAGCCTCGGATCTTTCCGGCAGGACCAATGCGCAGATCGGTATAATCGAAGTGGATGAGCGAAGCTCCAAAAAGATCTATCCCCGCATAAAGCCCGACTACATAGTATGCACAAATCTGTTCAGGGATTCCATTACACGTAATGCCCATCCCGAATATATCAAGGATATCATCGACAGCGCCGTTAACGAGGGCTGTACCATGATCTTAAATGCCGACGATCCCATATCATCAAGGATCGCTCCCAATAATCCACGCAGATATTTTGGCATCAATAAGCTCCCGGGTGACAAAGAAAAGCCCGAAAACATCATAAACGATCTTCAGATTTGTCCCGTCTGCGCAGAGAAGCTTAAATACAGATATTCAAGATATCATCATATAGGTAATGTTTATTGTCCGAACGGTGACTATGAATCTCCGAAGGCGGATTATGCCGCGGATGTCGACATCCCGGGCAACAGGCTGACAGTTAATCTACAAGGCGTTAACGAAACGTATGAACTTATCGCGGACAGTATATTCAACATCTACAACGAGGTTACCGTTATCGCGGTTCTGGATACGCTCGGGATATCGGCCGACAGGATTCGTGAAGGCCTTGCTGCGGGAAGTATAGTGGAAAGCCGTTATTCGGATTCCAAGGTCGGCGGTGTTGAAGTCATAACGCACCTTGCCAAAGGCCACAATTCAATAGCCAATTCGTGCGTATTTGACTATGCCGTCAATGAGCCCGGGGAAAAAGAAATCTTATTTTATCCCGATGATGAACTTAAGCACATGAAGTCATCGGAGAACATCACATGGGCTTATGATGCCGATTTTGAAAAACTAGCGGATCCGAATGTACGAAGGATCGTAGTGGCCGGCCGAAGAGCGGAGGATTATCGGTTAAGGCTTCTTTTGGCAGGAGTCGAAAACGAAAAGATCTTTACGACAACAGATGAGGAAAATGCCTATAAACTCTTGAATACCTCTGGCGAGGTCAGGATATTCATACTTCATCAGGTCTACAAGATAGATATGGCTCACAGGGCAAAAGAAAATCTGTTAAAGGAGGTACGTGAAAATGGCTGAAACAGTGCTTGAGTATCTCTATCCCGAGATATCCAATCTTTACGGCGATCCCTTTAACATAAAATATCTTGTTAAGTGTCTGGAGGTCAATAACGCTACAGCGGTGCTTAACGAGGACTCTCTTAACGAGGCTCCTTTCTTTAAAGACGCTGTGCCCGATCTTATATATATGGGGCCCATGACGGAACATTCCCAGGAACTTGCGATCGAAAGGCTCATGCCTTATCGTGAACGCATTATCGAACTCATTAAGAGTGATGTTGTATTTCTGATAACGGGAAACGCCTTGGAAATATTTGGACACGGCATTGAGTGCGAGGACGGAAGGTTCATAAAAGGGCTTGATATATTTCCTTTTACCGGCAAAAGAAAAATGTTTGACAGATATAATTCCCTGTTTCTCGGGGAGTTTGAGGGCATAAAGGTTGTCGGCAACAAGTCGCAGTTTTCACATGGTTACAAGGACGCTTTCGCAGGCGGCAGCGATGAGAGCAAACACTTATCCGCCGACGGCTTTATAAAGGTCATAAGAGGTGACGGTTTATGTCCCGGTGAAGCATATGAGGGGATAAGAAATCATAATTTCTTCGGAACATATCTTTTGGGACCGCTTTTACCCCTAAATCCGGCCCTGACCGCATACTTTTTAAAGCTTCTTAAGATAGAAGATCCCGTTACGGCTTTTGAAAAAGAAGCGGTTAAGGCTTACGAGATAAGGCTTGCGGAATTTGAAAATCCCAAGACCGAGCTTAAATAGGTTTTTTGATGAACAATGACATAACACAGGAAAATTTAATACCGGTAGTGCTGATGTGTCTTAGAACGACTGAGGGAGAAGATGAGTTTTCTCATGCCGTCAAAGAGCTTGAAAGCCTGTGTGAAGCATGCGATCTTGAAGTAAAAGACATACTTACGCAGACACTTCCTCATCCCGACAACTCGACATGGGTCGGTTCGGGTAAGGCCCAAGAACTTCAATATTCGGTAACGGGAACCGAGTCCGAATATGTGGTATGTCTTGGTAACCTTTCACCCGCTCAGATGAAGAACCTTCAAAAGATCGTGGGTGTCGCGGTGTGGGACAGGACCAATCTTATCCTTGAGATATTTTCAAGACGGGCCCGCACCCGTGAGGCAAGGCTTCAGGTTGAATCGGCATATCTTCAGTTCATGATGCCCAGACTTACGGGTATGTGGCAGCATCTCGGCCGTCAGAGCGGCGGAGGAGGAAGTCGTGCCAACAAGGGTATAGGTGAAAAGCAGATAGAACTTGACCGTCGTCAGATATCGCATCGTATCACGGAACTTAAGAAAGAACTTGCGGGGATAGAGCGGACAAGAGATGTACAAAGAAGCGGCCGTGCACGTGACGGATTTTCGCATGTCGCACTTGTAGGCTATACCAACGCCGGAAAATCTTCACTCATGAACCGGCTTCTTGACATGAGTGGATCGTCCGAGGATAAGCTTTCCGAAAAGAAAGTGTTTGAAAAGGATATGCTGTTTGCAACGCTCGATACTTCGATCCGTAAGATCGCGGTTGCGGGACGCAAGCCTTTTCTTTTGTCCGATACCGTAGGATTTATCGAAAATATACCGCATGATCTTATAAAAGCGTTCCGTTCGACTCTTGCGGAAGTAAAATATGCGGATGTACTTTTGATAGTGATAGACTCATCTGATCCTCACCGCGATATGCATAAAAGGATAACCGACGATACATTAAAAGATCTGGACACTATGGGTATCCCGAGGCTTTATGTATATAACAAAGCAGACCTCTTGCCGGAAGATATAAGGTTGAAAAATGTACCGGGAAGCGGAGTAGTGCATATATCCACGCGTACGGGATACGGGATCAACGATCTTCTTGATGAATTAAAGAGGATCTTTGAATCAAAAAACCGCCCGATAGACGCGGTGATCCCTTATGCGCAGGGAGAACTTTTAAACCGGCTCCACTTGGAAGCGGATGTTGTTTCCGAGGAGTTTGTAGAAGAGGGGACACACATTATCGCAAACTGTCCGCCGGCGATCTTCGATTATCTGAAAACGCATCTGGAATCCTATAATGACACCACAACATCTGCATAAAAGAGATTGTTAAGATATTTTTTTAACATGGACCGACGATATGATTCGCCGGTCTTTTTTTGTGTTTGAAAGCCCTTCGTTAAAAATATGTCAACCGCGCCAAAAGCCCGTATTTAACGGAAAATTAACAGAATTATTAACCGATTATTTTACGAAAATAATGAACCGTTAATAATGTAACTAAGGTCTTAATTATTGAAAGATGAAATACGATATATATTACGAAACAAATCGATACGTAATAAAAAACAGGGAGAAAAAACTATGAGAAAGAACATCAACAAAACAGCAAAGAGAATAGTTGCTACAGCATTAAGCTTAACAATGGTATTCGGACTTGCACTTAACACATATGCAGACGAAATACCTGCAGCAGCTGAATCCGAAGAAGTTGCAGCAGTTAGTGCTACTGAAGAGATCTGCGAAGAAGCGATCGATCTTATCACCAACGAAGAGACCGGCGCGATCGTACTGGTTGCACAGCTTGATGATGAAAGAGCAAATGAGATAATCGAAGATCTTGAAAATGCTGAAGACGATCTTGAAGCAGCAGGAACAGATCTTGGTGATGCCAAGGAAGCTATGAAAGAAGCAGAAGCCGATGTAGCAGCAGCCGATCAGGCAGCTAACGGCGTTGGCGATGCGATCACAGCTCTTAACGGCGTTGTAGATGATTTCAATGATGCAGATCAGGATACAACCGGTTTTGCTGAAGATGTTATCACTGACGCAGGAATAGCAAATACATCAAACGATCCGAACGAAGCAGTTGCAGCTAAGGACAGAGCAGGCAAAGAACTTGCAAAGGCTGAAGACGGACTTACAGCAGCAACAGAAGCTTATGATGATGCAGTAGCAAAGGCAGGTGCGATCGAAGCAAAGCTTGCAACGGCAGAAGCTGATTATGCGGCAGCTCAGATCAAAGTTACAGAAGCTCAGGAAAAACTTGACAGTGCAAAAGGAAATGCAGACCAGGCAGCAAACGAGCTTGCAGAAGCAAAGGCTAAAGCAGATGCTCTTAAGGCTGAAGTTGATAAGCTTTCCGACAACAAAGACGAGCTTGAAGCAATGCAGGAACAGTATTACGCACTGATGGTTAAGTATTGCAGAGATATATTAGGCGGAAACGGCGCTGTTTACAAAAATGACGGAACTCTCGATGTTAATGCTTCTCTTAACAAGATAAATGCTTCACAGCAGGATGCTAAGGCTAAAAGCCCCAACAAGAACATGCTTATCGGCAGATATCTTATGAAGCAGATGGTAGAATACATGCTTACCAACGAAGGATATACCGACATTCAGGTTGGTGTTGTAGAAGTTGATGAAAACGGCAAAGCAGTTAAAGGTTCCAGCCAGGCAAACGGATACAAAGCAATAGTTTTTGAATCAGGCGATACCGTAAAAGGAACAGATACCGGAAAAGATCAGGTTGTTGTTGACACTACCAGATATAACAGACAGGGAGGAGAGCTTAAGCCCAACGCTCCTACCGAAATGGTTCAGTATAAGAGCAACCAAAACGACGGCGGCCGTACCAATCGCTTTGTAGTAACCTATAAGGATAGTGACGGAAACATCCAGACAGCATATTACAACTACATTTTCAAGAATTCCACTGATGATAAAAATGATTCTCTTGCAGATGGTCCTGTATATCTTGCTCTTGTAGAATCAGACGGAAACGGTGTTTATAACACAGCAAAGACCGGAAGCGAATACGACATGTCAAACTACAACGAACTCGTTGCAGCTCTTGAACAGGCAGAAGCAGCCGCACAGGTGATCGCAGATTACGAAGCAGCAGCCGAGGCTGTTAAAGCAGCTGAAGAAAAGGCTAAGATGCTCGCTGACGAGATCGCAAAGCTTTCAAACGTATCTGCTGACGACACCGCTGTTAAAGCTTTAAGAACCGAGTTCAATAAGGCAATGGACGAAGTTAAGGCAGCAAAGGATAAGAAGGCAACTCTTGAAGAAAAGGTTGAAGAAGCAAGAAAGGCATATGCAGCTATCGATCTTTCAAGATTCAATGTACAGCCCGCAAACGATGAGAACGATGACAACGCTCCCGCAGGCGATGACGATGCTACACCCGCAGCTCCCGCAGCAGTTACACCCGTAGCAGTTGTTACTACAGCAGCTCCCGCAGCTCCTGCAGCACCCGCAGCTCCCGCAGAGATCGAAGAAGCAGCAGCTCCCGAAGTTATCGAGGAAGCAGGCGTTGTAGAGATTCCCGAAGAGGCAGCTCCTCTTGCAGAGACCGCAGAGAAGAAGACTCCCGAAGTTAAGATCCTTGAGGAAGAAACTCCTCTTGCAGAGAAAGCTGAAAAGGCTTCAATGTGGTGGCTCTGGTTACTCTTAGTTCTTCTTGCAGCAGCAGGTTACTGCACCTACAAGTACTACGAGAAGAAAAAAGAGGAAGAAGAAGTTAACGCTCAGTAATATGTAATCATAAAGATCCGCATCCCCCTCTCTCCCTCGGGGATGCGGATCTTTTTTTGTTGCCCGGAACACTTATTTGATTTCCGCGTCTGTTTATAATAAAATAGAATTCGTATTTTTTATGAAAACAATAACCTTAAGGTATATTTATAGATGAAACAGAAGATAATGCCTTTTTTAAAAGGCTTTTTAACCGCATATGCCATGCGCATCATAATAGACCAGCCCTTACGGCCGGAGTGGTTTGAAACAACCCGCGATTATCGGATCGCCAATGTATTTGAACTGCTCGGTAATTATGATTTTGTGTTTTTGCTTTATCTTGTGGTATGTACGGCTTATTTTAAATTTATGGAGGATAAAGATGTCAAAAACACCGGGATCATTGTCTTGTCCGGTATTTTTGCCGTTCTGATCCCGATAGGGCAATGCCTTCGCGATCATAAGACGGCCGCTTACTGCTTTTCGGGAGCGGTAAATATCTTTAAATTTGTGCTCATCACAGCAGGTTTTTGGCTGTTTTTCGCATATCTCATCGCTTTTCTCAAGGATTTTTTTCTAAAAAAAAACTTCATAAAGACGAAAGGGGATAAAGAAGGTTTTTTTGATAAAAAGCCTTTTTGGAAGGCGTTTATCATTATCTTTTCAGCTTATGCGCTCATCACTCTTATCTGTTATCCCGGGAACCTCAACGCGGATACGATAGGTCAGATCTATCAGGTATACGGCGAGATGCCGTACAGCGAACATCATCCGATATTATCTACGCTTATTACCGGCGGGATCGTTAAACTGTTTGACTCGTTAACGGGTTCTCAGGCGATCGGTCTTTTTGTCTATACGCTCTTACAGTGCTTTATGCTGGCCACAGCGCTTTCTTTTTCCGTATATGTATTGGCACAAAAGGGATTAAAGAACGCGTACCTGTGGGTCATCACACTTATCTATGTCATCACTCCGATCTATACGAATATTGTGAGTACCGCAATAAAAGATGTGCCGTTTATGGCTTTTGTCATTGTTTATGCGATACTTGTTCTTTTATATCTTGAAAACAGGACGCTGATATATGACAAAAAGTTTATTGTGGCATTTACGGTGTCTCAGATATTCATGGTGTTACTCAGAAACAACGGTTTATACATGGTGCTCATAACCGGTATCGTGCTGTGGCTTACGGGACTTAAGAAAACTTCCGCAAAAGAAAAACTCATCTCGCTCGCAGGTCTCTTTCTGGCGGCGGTTTTGATAGGCTCTTTGGCAAATGCCGGCCTTTCTAGGGCGGTCGGAGCCGAAAAGGTGACAAAAGGCGACATGCTTTCGCTTCCTTTTCAGATGATGGGGCGTTACTATCTGGAATTTCCGGAAGATTTCAGTGAAAAAGACAAGGAGTCCATTGAGGCGGTCCTGGGGCCGTTTGAATATGCTCTTTCCGGATACAATCCCGATCTTGCAGACCAGATAAAGGTAAAATACAGGCCCGATGCCACCAATAAAGAAGTGCTGGACTTTATCGGAACGTTTACAAAGCTTTTCTTTAAACATCCCATGGCATATGTTGACGGTTTCCTGATACATACCTACGGATGGTACAGCCCGGTCGTAACGGCGGAGAAGCGGTATGAGACGCCCGACGATGATTTCCTGACACCGCACGGCATGTTTGAAGTGATCGATAAAGGCATGGTTTTTCTGTACAGATTCCTTGACCGCATATCGATACTCGGGGCTCTTGAAAACGTGGCGTTTTCGGTCTGGGTATATGCATTTGTTTTTATGCTCCAGAAAAGAGAAGATCTTAGAAAATACAGGCTTTTCGGAGTTTATATGCTTACTTCGCTTTTGATATGTTTTGCGGCTCCCGCATTTTTGGAACATGCAAGATACGGGTTCCCGATATTTATGGTCGTTCCTTTTGTTTTCTTTTTCACACTCGTAAACAAGGATAAAGAAAACGCCGAAGCTCCGGGATGATTTTTATTAATCCGTTAATATTTGTATGATACATTCATATTGGAAACATAGTACAGTAGTGATACTGTGTTCGGATATAACAATAAAGTATCAGACAAGTGTTTTATATACACGGAAAGGAGTACGGCATGAGATTCTTTGATTCGCATATGACTCAGCTGTTCAGCGGACTTAATAAAAACAGCGCTATGGGTTCATTCAATTTTATGGATTATGCTGCTATCAAAAACGGAAGTTACGGAAAACTTCTGAAAGCTCATTATGCCGAACAGGCCAAGGCGGGCGTTGATTCCGATACAACATCAAAGGTAAAGACCGACAGGTCCAAAGCAAAGATTGACGATACGGGGCTTTCGGCTCTTAAAAAAGAAGCGGACAGCTTAAAAACATCGATCTCAAAGATCGGAAGCGACGATCTTTGGAAGGCTGAGGACGGAAAATACGACAGCGAAAAGATCGCAGGCGCCGTTAAAGATTTTGTCAAAGACTACAACGATGTTCTTACAAAAGCATCTAAAGTCAATTCAAAGGCGGTAGGCCGCAGCATAGACAGTATGGAATCAATGACCGATATGATGTCCAAGTCACTTTCCAAGATCGGTATCACTGTAGAGACCGACGGAAAGTTATCGGTTAATGACGAAGCACTTAAAAATGCAAATCCCGGAAGCGTAAAGAGTCTGTTTGCCGGTGTTGTTTCGTACGGTTCGCAGATTTCCGACAGAGCGGGAGAGATATCAAGAGATGCCATCATGAATTCAAGCACTTATAATAACAATGCGTCTCTTACCACGAATCTTTTCGGAACATTCGACAGTACCATATAATTGGGGAGGGCAGTATGGCCAAGAAAACTACGGGACAATTGATCAAAGAAGCTCGCACATCTGCGGGCATGACTCAGGAGCAGCTTGCCAAGAAAGTTAAAGGACTGGCAGCGACCGACATCAGTAAAGCCGAGCGCGGTGAAATGTATCCTACGACAGAGCAGTTAAAAGAGATCGCGAAGGCTACCGGTGTTACACAGAAATCACTTCTTGATTCGGTTCCCGCTTCCAAAAAGAATACATCCACTGCCAAGAAGACAACTTCTTCAAAGACTTCAACAGCCAAGAAGACCACATCGACTTCCAAGAAGACCACGAGTTCAAAATCATCAACTTCCAAGTCTTCATCCGGCGATATGAAGCTGACCGCAGCCGAGAAGACATTGGTTGAACTTTACAGAGCAGCCGATACAGAAACCAAAAAGGCAGCCACAAAACTGTTAAAAGAACAGAAGTCGGATATGGAAAAGATGCTGACGAGCGTTCTTAACAACAAAGATATCAAAAAAGCGGTTTCAACATTTCTTAAATAAACCGGCATCCGAGGTCGGATGCGCCGAATGATCGGATAACAACCATATCCCGCCGTATACCGGCGGGATTTTTTGTGCATTTTCACCAAATAATCCAAACAAAAATGAGTAATATTGCCAAATTGCAAAAAAAATAGGTGTGTGCTTTAATAAACTTGTATACAAGTAAACAAGTAGACAATTTTTTAACAAAGTCAGGAGTTGTCCCAAAATGATCATAGACGGAAGACTACCCGGCGAATCGGGCAGAGATTTCGCTTTCAGGATATTAAAGAGCAATATCGTATCGCTTGAATTAAAGCCGGGGACATTGATCTCGGAAAACGATCTGGCAGCCAAGCTTGGTCTTTCCAGGACACCTATAAGAGAAGCACTTAATGATCTTGCAAAAGTATCCATTATAGAGACACTTCCGCAAAGAGGATCGTTTGTGGCTTTAATAGATCCGCAGATGGTCGAGGAAGCGAGATTCCTAAGAAAGGTTCTGGATACCGCAGTCATTAAAGTGGCCTGTCGGGAAACGGATCCGGATGTTCTTACAAAACTCGAAGATAACATAGACCTGCAGGAGTTTTATCTTGCCAAGGGAAATGCAGAAAAGATCTACGAACTTGATAATGAGTTTCATAAGCTTATATATGTAGCGGCCCGCAAAGAGATCATCTACGAGATGCGTTCGACCATCATGATCCATTTCGACAGAGTCCGTACCCTCTCTGTCGAGACGGTCAAGGACATGAAGATCGTGGCTGATCACAGCGGGATGCTATCGGCGATCAAGGAGCACGATGAGGAAAAAGCAGTTGCTCTGGTAGAAAAGCATCTTTCCAGATACAGCATAGATGCGGAACTTATCAAAGCACAGTTCCCGGAATACTTTAAATAGATCCGGACCTACACTAAGAAAGACAGGTACTTTATTTTATGGCAAAGGAAAAAATCAATACGGTTCCAAAGTCAAAATTTAACAAGACCTATATCAAGAGATACTGGCAGCTATACGCACTTTTGCTTTTGCCCCTCATATATCTTCTGATATTCAAATATGTTCCCATGCGATATATCGTTCTCGCATTCAAGGAATATAAACTGAACATGCCGCTTAAGGATATGCCCTGGGCAACGGTGAAAGGTGAAACGGATGCTTTCAAATACTTTAAGATGGCATTCAAAAACCCCGACTTCTTAAGGGCGCTTCGCAATACGGTAAAGCTGAATCTCCTTGACCTCATAATGGGATTCCCGGCTCCGATCATATTTGCCCTTATCTTAAACGAACTCAGATTTTCAAAGTTTAAAAAGGTAGTTCAGACCATAGCATACATGCCTCACTTCCTTTCATGGGTCATCATTGCAAACCTTGTAACAACGCTTTTTGCTACAAGCGACGGTCTTGTAAATAACGTTATAACCCGCCTGGGCGGCACGGAGTTTTCTTTCCTGTCGGTACCTTCCCACTGGGTGGGAACATACATCGGAGCAGGTGTATGGCAAAGCTTCGGATGGGGTTCGATCATTTATCTGGCATCCATAGCCGGTATCAATACCGAACTTTACGAAGCGGCCTCGGTTGACGGTGCCGGAAGATTTAAAAAGATGTGGCATATCACACTTCCCGGCATTAAGCCCACGATAGTCGTACTTCTTATCATGAACCTCGGATAC
>CACYCC010000224.1 GCA_902772805.1 uncultured Lachnospiraceae bacterium
AATCGTCGCTAAACTTGGGGCTTAAGGCCGTTACCGCAAAGAGTACGAGTGATACGCACAGGATCACGACTCCGAAAAGGTACATGGAACTGTACGAAGTAAAATCGTAATCAAACAGCGCGGTCTTTTTATACCAAAGATAAACTACTGCCATTCCGATGACGGCGAGTGTATGAAACAGGGCCTTAAATTTCTCCGGAAAGAACGATACGATAAACAGCATAACAGCCGCAAGTCCTACCGGTATCAGCCAGTACCATACACATGTGTATGAATTGATGAGATTTCGTATCGTAAACCAAAGACCGTATCGTTCGGATTCATCGGTCATTGAGAAAAGTTCTTTTATCGCCGTTATATAATCGCCGGTATTACCCGTTACGACAAGTGCCAAACCCCCGGCTGCAAGTGCCGCGAAATATCCCGCCATACACTTTAAGGTCTTTATAAGTGCCGATTTAAACCCTGCCCTTTTAAGATATGCGTGATACCAGACTGCCACAATAAGTGCCGCATAACATACATTCGGAAAACGTACCGAGATCGAAAGTGCCGCAATGACTCCCGCTGCGATCAATAAGCTGTCACGCTCTTTTTTCAGCGCCAGGAATATGAGCGCACCCGTAACAAAAAGCATGTAATAGCTTAAATAATGATAAATACATATCTGCGGAGCCCAGCAGAGCGAAAGAGAGATGAACATTCCGATAAATGCACTTTCCCTTGACACTCCGGTTTCTTTTACAAAAAATCTGTAAGCCCACAGGGAGAACAGAGCCTTCAGTATACAGCAGTATACTTCCATTCCCAGCATATATGAGCCGAAAGGAAGATGCGTAAATAAAGCCCCTATGATATTTGCCAGGAATGTTGAATAAAACCACATTCCGTCAAGTTCCGACAGGTACTTGTAATTTCCGAGGTTATAACCCACATCGGTGATATCTATTCCCCTGTTTATTCCAGCAAAAGCATAGATCAGCAAAATTGCGGGAAACAGATATTTTGTGACTTTTATATATATTGAGTTTTTAAAAACAGTCTTAATACCGGTATCCATTAATTTTCGTTCATTTTCCTGTTAAAGTCCGTTATTGCCCGTCCCGGCGCGCTGTCCTTGCATAATGAAACGATCAGATCAAACAGTTTCATCCTGATAAAGTCGATCGCAATGCCGCATATAAATACCGCGGCAACGGCAAGTAACAGTCTTAATACAAACACAGCGGGATTAAGCGAAAGAATGTCTTTTACTCCGAGCCATCCCTGCCAGTCATAACGGATCGAAAGATTTTCGTGTGCAAGATAAATGCCGAGCGCCATCGGTGAAAGAGCACATATCACGCGGGAAATGCTTTCTTTTTTCTCACGCCTGTTCATAAAGGCTGCAAACAGACCGACAGCCGATCCAAGCAAAAGAATATGATTGTAATCATATGATACTTCCAAAGCCCACATAAGATGCCCGGTCTTACCGTTTACGATCTGGATAAGAACTTCTTCGGCAAACACGCAAAGGGAACAAATAATATATAAAAGCACTCCGCCTCCCGTACTGCCGGTAATACGCCCGAATCCGTAATTTCTGTAATATGCCCCTATGATATAAACTGTCAGAAGCCACAAAAACGAAAATCCCCTGTCGTCGGGCTCGAATCTGCCCGGAAGAAAACTCTTAAATACCGAAGCATATATCAACAGCATCACGATAACAGTGCCGTGCTGCCATTTGTTAAGTGCGGCTATTCCCCTGTTTATCAAAGGAGTGAACAGGAAGATGACAATATATACCGTCATAAACCAGTAAAGTCTGTTATGGATCGGGAAGAAATAATAAAGCAGGTCGTTAAACGATCTTCCCTTAAGAGAATCAATGCCTAACGGAATGCACACAAGAAGCGCACCCACCGAATAAAACAGCGTCATTGCAACGAGTTCGATAAGCCTTCCGAGTTTAAATCTCGACTTTGAAAGATAATAGCCGGACAGCAGCATAAAAATGTTTACCGCCGGAGCCGAGAGGGCTTCCAAAAACCATGCGATACAGGCGTTAACGGTATGACCTTCGTATATTTTTGCAAGCGAATCACCCTTATCGAGTGCATGCAGCATGATGATCATACACATTGCGATAAGCCTTAACAATTCGGCATTTGCATTTTTCTTTGACGTGTTACTCTTCTCCATTTATTGCCCTGTCAAACCGCTTCATGGAAGCGGTCAGTTTGCTTTCTTTTAATAACTTGCGTATCAGCCCCACAGCATGTGCCCTTATAAAGTCTATAGCAAGACCGATCGCCGATACTGCTAAGATCGCATAAACATATTTAAGCAGAAACATAGCTGGGTTAAGCTCGTTTAAATGAGTGACACCGAGCCATTCCGGCCACTTGTATCTTACCGACATATTTTCATGCACAAGATATATTCCAAGAGAGAACGGCGAGATCGCACAGACAAAACGCGAAATTCCTTCACTCAATTCTTTGCGATAAACAAAAAAACAGAAAAGCGAAACCGCCTCTGTAAGCAGTATCACATGATTGTGTTCCAAAGATATGCCTCGAAGTTCTTTTAAATGCCCGAATCTGTCCGAAATGAACATAATAAGTATATTTTCGGCAAAAGAAAGCAGTGCGCATATCACATATGTCAGTCCCGCTACCTTGGGTTTTTCAAATATCTTCAGACCGTGAACTCTGATATACGCCCCTATGATGTACATTATCACCAGCCAGAATGTGGAATATCCCATTTTGTCCGTTGAAAGCCTCACGGGAAGAACGGATTTAAAAAGTGATTCATATATCAGTAACAATATGATCACATATCTTAACTGCTTTTCGGAAAGTGCAAGCACCGCTTTATTGATGAGCGGAGAAGCCATGTAAATGATCACATACGATGTGATAAACCAGTAAAGATTCATATGGATCGGAAATATCTTGTCCAAAAGATCGTACGCAGTCATCCCGGAAAGACTTGTCTCGCCGACAAGCACACATACGATAAAGGCTCCAAGGGCATAAAAAACTGCTGCAAACACGATCTCCAACAGTCTTCCGAGTTTAAACGAACTCTTTACCAGAAAATAACCGCTTATGAGGATAAAAAGACTTATACTCATTATGGTAAAAGACTCAAGCAGCCATGCGATATAAGCACTTGCACTCGGTTCATTGATCGGATCGACAAGGGAATGACCCTTGTCAAGCAAATGCACAGTCACCACAAACACCATTGCGATCAATCGCAAAAGTTCAATATTCGCATTTTTCTTTTTAACTGTTGACTGTTCCGGCATCAGATGTTCCCCTTAATGTTGTCGGTATGGGTGCGGATTATAAATCTCGGGCGACCCTTTACCTCCTCGTAAATACGGGCAAGGTAATGTCCGATTATCCCGAGGCTTATCATTATAAAACC
>CACYCC010000225.1 GCA_902772805.1 uncultured Lachnospiraceae bacterium
CTTAAGGGTGCCGTCCCTCCTTTACTTATATTCAAAATATGTTTTTGTACCGTGTTACTAAAAGTCTTTCTTCTTCACTTTCGTGTCATCTCTTCACTTTCGTGTCATCTCTTCACTTGCATGTCATCCTGAGCGTCAGCGAAGGATCTTATCCTTACATGGACGGGATGTCCTCAAGTGCCTGTGCGATAACCTTATCCATATCGAAATACTTGTACTGACCGAGCCTGCCGCCGAAGAATACGTTCGGGATGGCATCCGCCATCTTTTTGTATTCTGCGTAAAGCTTGTTGTTCATCTCGTTGTTTACGGGATAGTAGGGCTCGTCGCCTGCCTCCCAGGTCTTGGGATATTCCTTTGTGATGATGGTGGAAGGCTGCTTTCCGAACTCGAAATGCTTATGCTCGATGATCCTCGTATAGTCAACCTCGTGACTGGTGTAGTTTACTACAGCCACGCCCTGGAAGTTCTCGGTATCAAGTTTCTCGGTCTCAAATCTCAACGATCTGTATTCAAGCTCGCCGAGTGAGCAGTCGAAGAAACGGTCGATCATTCCCGTATAGATAACCTTGTCGGCTATGCCGCAGCCGTAATCGGTGATCTGGTCGTTTCCGCTGCCGGCTTTTGCCTGATATTCACGCTTAAGGTTGAAATAATCGGTATTTAAACGGACATCGACGCCTTCGAGCATCTTTTCCACTATAGCGGTATATCCGCCGATGGGGATACCCTGATATCTGTCGTTGAAATAGTTGTTATCGAAAGTGAAACGTACCGGAAGCCTCTTTATGATAAATGCGGGAAGATCTTTGCAGCTTCGTCCCCACTGCTTCTCAGTATATTCCTTTACAAGCTTCTCGTACACATCACGTCCGACAAGACTTAAGGCCTGCTCTTCGAGATTTGAAGGTTCACCGGTGATGTTCTCGGCAGCTATCTGCTCGCGTATCTTTGCGGCAGCCTCCTGAGGAGTAACTATGCCCCAGAGCTTGGAGAAGGTGTTCATGTTGAAGGGCAGATTGTAAAGCTCGTCATGGAAACGGGCAACCGGAGAGTTTACGAAATTGTTGAAATCCGCAAACTGATTGATGTAATCCCATATCTTTTTATCGGAGGTGTGGAAGATATGCGCGCCGTACTTATGTACGTTTATACCGTCCACATTTTCTGTGTAGATATTACCTGCGATGGTTTTACGCTTGTCAATGACAAGACAGCTGTACCCCTTGTTTTTAAGCTCGTATGCCGTAACGGCGCCGTAAAGGCCCGCACCGACTATAAGATAATCGTATTTTTTATCCATCAGAATAATAACCCCTTATCAAGATAGTCTTTAAGGAAAGGAGCGGCAGTGTCTTTTGCTGCCAGGATCGGATCCGTGATGCCCCAGTTTATGTTGAGGTCGGGATCGTCAAAGCGGATGCTTGCTTCGTGAGCGGGAGCGTAGTAATTATCGCATCTGTATATAAACTCAACATCATCCGTCAGTGTAAGAAAACCGTGGGCAAATCCTCTCGGGATCAGGAACTCCCGTTTGTTTTCGGCGGAAAGCTCGATGGTTGTCCATTTAAGATATGTAGGAGAATCATGTCTTAAGTCTACGGCGACATCCATGATCTTACCTCTTACGCAACGTACCAGCTTTGCCTGTGAATACTCGCCCTTCTGAAAATGCAGACCGCGAAGGGTACCCGCTTTTGCGGAATAACTCTGGTTATCCTGTATGAAATGATAGGAGAGACCTGCATTCTCAAAATCCCTTTCTGTCCAGCTCTCATAAAACCAGCCTCTGTGATCTCCGAAAACCTTGGGTTCGATAATGTAAACATCCTTTAATTCAGTTTTTATGAATTCCATGAGGACCTCCTCTTGACTTTGACTTTTTTTGCATATCTATGCATCTTACTATTATAGTTTATATTTACTTTTTAGTCAATTGAAAAAAGTTAAAAAAGTAGTTGACAAGAGTAAAAAAATGATATATTATGAACATATGAACAGATGCTCATATGTTACAGACTTAAATCTGACGGGGGTTGCAGGATATGGCGATAAAAGAAAACGGGAAAAATGAGGCTGTGCATGTGCACGAACACACAGGAAACGCACATGAGCTTAA